>JASFVG010000418.1:0-4358 GCA_050049955.1 Anaerolineae bacterium
CGCTGCCGGCCGTCGAGGCCGACGGAACGCAGGACGAGGCCAGTACCACACCGACTAGCATCAGGGCCACGAGCAACAGCAACCGTCTCTTCCCGTTCATCACACTTCTCTCCTTTTCGTTGTCGGAGCCACCTACTGCGCCTCCTATTCAGGGCACGCCAATGTGAAGACGCGATCAACGTATCATGGGGGCGAGCACCGAATCGCGTCCGGGCATAGCCCCACGCGGTCCGCCCTTCATTCGCCGCCACCTCTTTCCTGCTGTCCGCTGAACTCACCTCCCTTCCAGTCCGGGTCGCTGGACCCTCGGAGCCGAGAGGCCCGAAACACCCCGTTCTCCAGAAAGCGAAACAGATCGGATATGCTGGCGAAGCCGATACGCTCCCTGGACTCCACGCTCTCAAGTGACGCCCGCCAGACGGGATCGCTACCATCCACTCGCCAGAGGCGCAGCAGGTACGACCGATAGTCGCTTAGGCTTTGGGTATCATCCTGGACGTGTTCGCTCATCACCGCTCGTTGCGTTTCCTGCGGAGACTGTATCACCTGGCCGTCTCCTGCCCGTCCCCGATCCGTCCCCAGGCGGGGATCAGGGAGGTGGCTTGGACGGCCTCACCGCTTGCAGTATAATGCGGACATTGGCTAAGATGTCGGCAGCGATGTGGCTGGCTTGTTGGATGGGTGAACTGGGCGCTCCTGAAGCGCATTGTCTCGGCGGGCTGCGCGGCGCGGCCACTTGTTCCCCCTAGACTTGGGCCCTAGACAGTCTCTGGGAGACAGCGCATGGCCCGTCTGTCCCTCCGTCTCTTCGGCCCTTTCCACGCAGCCCTTGACGGAGAGCCCATAACCGCATTCAAGTCGGACAAGGTGCGCGCGCTGCTGGCCTACCTTGTCACTGAAAGCGGGCGCCCCCACCCTCGGGAGAAGCTTGCGGGCTTGTTGTGGCCTGAATGGACGGAACGAGATGCACGCGGTCGGCTGCGCCGTGTGCTGTCCAGCCTGCGCCTCGCCATTGGCGACCATGACGCAACGCCCTCCTTTCTCCTTGTCACCCGCCAGACCATCCAGTTCAACGCCCTCAGCAACGCCGGCGCAGATGTGACCACATTTGAGGGGCTCGCGGAAGCCAAAGGGGACCTCCAGCAGATGATCACCCAACTTGAGGAGGCTGTGTGTCTCTATCGCGGGGACTTCCTGGAGGGATTCTCGATCGCCGACAGTGGCGTCTTTGAGGAGTGGGCACTACTCAACCGCGAGCGCTTCCGCCGGATGCTGATGCTGGGACTCGGTCGACTGGTCGGGTGCCACGAGCAGCGTGGCGACTACGAGAGGGCACTTCCCTACGCGTGGCGCCTGGTGGAAATCGATCCCTGGCGAGAGAAAGCCCACCGCCAACTGATGCAGCTCCTGGCGCTCAGCGGTGAGCGAGGGGCTGCCCTGGCCCAGTACGAGACCTGTCGCCTCCTCCTTGCCCAAGAGCTGGGCGTCGAGCCAGGCGATGAAACGACCAGGCTGTATGAGGAGATCCGAGATGGCCGTCGTGCAGCCGCCTCCGCAGCCGCTGCCTCCGCGCCGATCGGTCCGACCCAACTGCCCCCGTTCCTTCTCGAAGTGCCACCCCAAGTCGAGCGCCCCGTGTTCGTCGCTCGCGGCCGCGAGTTGGCACAACTCGAGCAATCTCTCGACCTGGCCCTCGCCGGCAAAGGCCGGGTCGTGTTCGTAACCGGCGAGGCCGGTAGCGGCAAGACGTCATTAGTCCGTGAGTTCACGCGGCGCGCGCAGGAGACCCACCCTGACTTGATCGTCGCCGGCGGGTACTGCAACGCCTACACCGGCGCAGGCGACCCCTACTTGCCCTTTCGCCACATCCTAGAGCTGCTGACTGGCGACATCGAAGCCAGTTGGGGCGCGGGAGCCATCACCAAAGACCACGCTCTCCGCCTATGGAACACACTACCGATCACGGCACGGGCCCTGATCGAATTCGGACCGGACCTTGTGGGTAGCCTGGTCGCTAGTGCGGCGCTCGTTGAACGGGCCAGGTGCCAGCTATCCGGGCAGGCGGACTGGCTGACCAAGCTGGAGAACCTGCTGGAGCGCAGCTCTCCCGGCTCCGACGTCCCCAGCCCTCAACAGGTCGCCCTGTTCGAGCAATGCTCAAGGGTGCTGCGCGCCGTGGCAGCTCAGGCACCTCTGGTGCTCATCCTCGACGACCTGCAGTGGGCGGATGCCGGATCCATCCATCTGCTCTTCCACCTGGGCCGGCAGCTAGCGGGCAGCCCCATCCTGATCGTCGGAATCTACCGCCCGGAGGATGTGGCCGTCGCGAGAGCCGGCGAACGGCACCCCCTCCAACTGGTCGTCAATGAGTTCCAGCGCGATTTCGGCCGCATCGGGGTCGACCTGAGCCAGGCCGAGGGACGGGAGTTCGTGGACGCCCTGCTGGACAGCGAGCCCAACCGCCTCGGTGGCGCGTTCCGCGACAGGCTGTATCGGCAAACTCACGGCCATCCCCTATTTGCAGTCGAGCTACTGCGAGGCCTGCAGGAGCGTGCGGATTTGGGGCTGGACCACGAGGGGCGGTGGATCGAGGGACCAGCTCTGGACTGGGATACATTGCCGGCGCGCGTGGAGGCAGTGATTGCCGAGCGTGTCGGACGTTTGACCCAACCGTTGCAGGCTACCTTGCGGGTGGCAAGCGTGGAGGGCGAGGTCTTCACCGCGGAGGTGGCGGCCCGGGTGCAGGGAATCGGCGACCGAGAGATGCTGACTCGCTTGAGCAGCGAGCTAGACAGACGGCACCGTCTGATCCGTGCTCAAAGCATCTCCCGCACAGACGGGCGACTCCTTTCACGCTACCGGTTCCGCCACATCATGTTCCAGAGCTACCTTTATGGCACGCTCGACGAGGTAGAACGCGCTCACCTGCACCAGCAGGTTGGGAGCACTATGGAGCAGCTATACCAGGATGAGGCAAGCGGCCCTGTCGCAGTAGACCTGGCGCGGCACTTTGGGGAGGCAGGGATAGTGGACAAGGCGATCCACTATCTGCACCAAGCTGGACGAAGGGCAATGTGGCTGTCCGCCTATCAGGAGGCGATCGCCCATCTAACCCGGGGGCTGGCCCTGTTGACTTCGATGCCTGGCGCCGGCGCTCAGGCTCATCGCTCGGAGCGTGCTGAGAGAGAGCTCTCACTGCAGCTCGCCCTCGGCATGGCCTGGACGGGCGGCAAGGGTACTCAGGCGCCCGAGGTGAGGGATGCCTACAGCAGAGCGCTCGAGCTTTGCCGTCAGACAGGAAACAGGTCTCAGCTCTGGCAGGTCCTGGGTGAGCTTTCGGTCCACTACTACGTGCGGGCCGAGCATCAGAGGGCGCGGGAAATGGCAGAGGAGGCTCTCTGTCTGGCCCTGGAGGTGGCGGATCCGCTGCTTGTGGCAGTGGGGCACTGGTACGCGGGGGTTGTCCTGCTTGCCCTGGGAGAATACGCCACAGCCCGCACCCATCTACGGCAGACGATTTCCTTCTACAGACCTCGCCACCATCACCGAGCATTGGTCGCCCTCCGCGGATCGGATGTGGGCGCAAGTGCGCTGGCGTACGATGCATGTTGCTTGTGGTGCCTCGGCTATCCCAGTCGCGGTCTGGAGCGAAGCCGAGAGGCCCTGGCGCTGGCTTGCGAGCTTGGTCACCCCTTCACCTTGGCCGACGTTCTCTGCTATGCCGGCTGCATTTTCAATGAGCTCCGGCAGGACAGCAACGAGCTCAAGCGGAACGCAGAGGAGCTAGCACGCACATCGAACGAAACGCTAGGAGCATGGTCGTCCGCAGCGCTCACCTACCTGGGAGGGGCACAGTCCAGGATGGGCCGAATCGAGGAGGGAATCGCGCAGCTGCGCGAGGGCACGGCCGCCGCGGAATGCCTGGGCGTGAGGTGCTACCGTTCAGGGGCTCTTCGCGCTCTGGCCGAGGCACAGGTCGGGGCAGGCCACGTCGACGACGCCATGACGACGTTGGCCGAGGCGTTAGCCTTTGTGGAGGAAACGGACGAGCGTCACTGGGAGGCCGAGCTCCACCGGCATAAGGGCGAGTCGCTGCTCGCGCAGGGCCACCAGGATGATGCAGAAGCCTGTTTGCACAAGGCCATCGACGTCGCTCGCAGCCAGAGCGCCAAGTCGTGGGAGCTGCGTTCCACCGTCAGCCTCTCCCGGCTGTGGCAGCAGCAGGGCAAGCGCGAACATGCCCGCCAGTGCCTGGCCGAGATCTACGGCTGGTTCACCGAGGGCTTCGATACCACCGACTTGATCGAAGCGAAGGTGCTCCTCGATGAGTTGTCGGCCTAGGATCCAACACGCGGCGG
>JASFVG010000419.1:0-4344 GCA_050049955.1 Anaerolineae bacterium
CTACTACGACACTGGGCTCCCCGGCGAGTTCGATACCAGCCTGTCGATCCGCGCCTTCTACAAGATAGACCTGAGCGACCTGAACCAGGATCCACACGCCGACGATGGGCTGGTCATCTCCGTTGTTCTGAAAGGCGGCCTCAACGGCATCAAGGGCGCTGACGGTTCCCTCCTGCGCAAGGACTACTCCTGGAAGTACTTCACCACCCCCACCCTTTCCCCGAGGGTCATCGCTGCGCAGGGCGGTGAAAGTACCAACCTGCTCGCCGGGCGCCCCGGTGTCATCCGCGTCGAGGCCGGTCTGGGCGAGGACACCGAGCTCGACTACGTCGATGCCGAAGTCTACCTGTCCTACGGGACGCAGGGCGATGTCAGCCGCGCTTCCCACAGGTTCTACCCGGACCCGCTGACCGGGCCCCTTGAGGCGAAACTGACCGGGAACTCCGCCAACTTCTACAGCCGAAAAGGCGAGGTGCCTATTCTGCCCGACGGCCGGGGCACGCACCTGGCACGCGCCGAGGTCACCCCGGTCGATCAACAGGGCATCACCATTCCTCGAGAGTACGTGGGATCAGCGACGCTCCGCATGCGCGTCGCCGCATCCGACTATGTGCCTTTCGAGGCGCACATTCACCCGATCAGGCCGACCGGGCCCTATTGTATGGACGAATACACATGGTACCATATCGATACTGTGCCCGGTCTCAACCAGAAGCCCGTGATGAACGGTGCTCGGGCCAGCCTGGAGCGCATGCTGCCCCTGCGGACGCCCGTCGAAGTCCGCACGTGGGTGCGCTTGATGGACGTCTTGGCGCCCAAGGGCATTGCACGAGGCTGCAAGTATATGCTCCCCGGGCTGTTGAAGAGCTACAAGTACCGGGGGCAACTGAGCGATGACGCTGGCCTCCTGCTTGGTCCCAGCGAGTGGATCAGAAACCTGAACGGGGGGGACCGGATCTTCCACGATAGTGTCAGCAACACCTGTATTGCGGCCGACGACGCACCAGCCGAGACGCTGGCCCACTGCCTTGGACACGCCTACGCATCGGGCGACGACGTCGTCGAACCTGTGCGCGGCTACGACCTCGAGCGTGACCGCTACGTGGACACGGACCACCCTGTCACCGGCTACAGCGTGGGGCTCATGGACCGCAACCTGGCCCAGGAGGCGAGCGCCAGTGATAGGGTTTGGATCGGCACGTACACCTACGGTCGGATGATGGAGGCCTTCAGCGGCGCCACCACCGTGGCGCAATCACGCTCGCTGGCAGGCGACCAATCGTTGGTGGTACCAAGCCATCGGCAGCTGGCCGAAGGTGGCGTATCGCTGAGCCCCGCCACCAGCCAACCGATGGCCGTCGGCGGCCTCCTGGTTCGCGAGACCGCGGTGGTGTCCGGCATGCTCGACCTCATCGACTGGCCCGCCACCGGTTCGAGCCTGCCGGCCCCTGAGGGAACAGGGGCCTACGAGCTCCGCTTGCGCGACTCCGGCGGCGCCATCCTCGCCAGCCATCCCATGTCCCCGGGCCTCGGAACGCTCTGGGATGCCACGCCCTACGTCTCCTTCCTCTACGCCGTCGACGCACCACAGGAAACGAACACCGTCGACCTGCTGCACGGCGCCGAGCTGCTGGATACCATCAGCGCCAGCGCCAACCCCCCGACCGTGACCATCACGCAGCCCACCGGCGGCACCTACAGCGGCACCCTCGACCTCGCCTGGGAGGGAAGCGACGAAGACGTGGGGGATACCCTCGAATACTACGTCTACATGAGTTCCGACGACGGCGCGACCTGGACGCCCCTCAGCCTGGGGACCACAGGGATCAGCCTGACCCTGGAGAGCACGGAGCACCCCAACGGCGCCCTCTGCCGGTTCAAGGTCGTGGCCTCCGACGGCTTCCTCAGCGCCACGGCCCTTTCCGCCCCCTTCGCCATCTCCAACCCCCCGCGCGTCGACTGGGTCTGGCCCGCCGACGGCTCCACCACGGCCGGCTGCTACACCGAGATATCCGCTGGCTTCCGCGACCCTATGGACGCCGCCACCATCGATGTGGGCACGTTCACCTTGGTCGACAGTTCAGGCAGTCCCGTGAGCGGGACCGTGACCTACGAGGAAGCCGTCCGACAGGCCACCTTCACGCCGGCAGGCGCCCTCGTCTACGGTCAGGGCTACACCGCCACGCTGGACAGCGCTATAGAGGCTGAAGATGGACAGACCCTGGGGACGGCCGAGATGTGGTGGTTCCGCGTTGAGCGAGGCCCGTTTGGGGTCATGCTGCCGCTCGTGCTCAACGAGTAGAGGCGCTGTTGTGCAGCACCAACAGAGTGCCTGGGAATCTCTGGGTTGTCAGCGTCCCGGTAGCGAAGCGGCACTGTTTGGGCCGTGTCAATTCGGCGTAGGCGAAGCGACACCGTTCGGGCCGTGTCAAATCAGCGTAAGCGAAGCGACACCGTTCGGGCTGTGTCAAATCAGCGTAAGCGAAGCGGCACCGTTCGGGCCGTGTCAAATCAGCGTAAGCGAAGCGACATTCCGTTAAGACGCAACGAACCCGCCACCTCGAATCATCCGAGATGGCGGGTTCTTCATCCCGAGGTCAGCCGCCCGCCGCGGGCGACTGCAGCCAAGAGATCCCCTAGCGTTCCTCCAACCTGCGCCGAGTCCTCGGAAAGCGAAGCGACGCTCTGCTCGAGCCAGACAGCAGTCTGTTCATCCTGTCAATCCTGTCAAAGAAGACCCTACTTGAGCCGATCCTCAGCAAGCCTGACCATCTCTACCTGCTCCGTCACCGCACCGATCCCATGCTCAATCAGCAGCTCCGCCAGGCCGTCGCCGTCGATCAGCACGATCAGCGGCGCGTTCGCCGCTTGGGCCACCTCGGCCGCCCCCTCGGAGAAGCCCGAGGTCGTGATGATCATCCCCTGGTTTACCCCGGGAAGCACCATCATTTCGCCCCGCAGCTGCATGACCACCGGGGGCCCAACGTCCTCGCTCGTCCGCTTCACCTTCAGCGCCGTCCTCACCCGCAGGATGCCCATCTGCCTGTCGGCCAGCACATCGATCCCGCCATCCGCGCTTCGCCCGGTGACCTTGATGTTCTCGTACCCCATCGCGCCTAGCAGTCGCCCCCCCAGTTTCTCGAAGTCCCCGGGATCCATTGCCAGGAGATGCTGCATAAGCTGCTGCTTGACCGCGCGCCGCTTCTTGGCCGCCATGTCGATGATGCCGCTCATTTCCACCTCCCACGCCGTCAGTCCAAACGTTGCCTTGCCCACCTGCCTGAAGGCAGAATTGGCCCCATTGCTCTTGATGTCCTGGTAGAGCTGCGCCCCCATCGTCGCTGCCGGCGTCAACCCCTGCGGGTTGATCAGGTCCTTTTCTATGGCGCGCTCCGTGATCTCCTCGTACCGCAGCGGCTGCCCTGCTCCCGCCAGCACCCGTTCCGCCGCCTCCTTGTAGGTCATGTAGCCCTGCTCAGGCTCAACCGGCGGTGGAGTGGCCGGCTCCTCTCCCGGTTCCGATTCCGCCCCAGGCGAGCGCATCTCCCTCGCCGCCTCGCTCTCCTCCCCGCCCGGGGAGTCCTCCTCCGGCGGTAGGACTTCCTCTTCTGCCACTTCCGTGCCCGTCTCTGGCTCCCGATCCGGCTGCGCGACCTCAGGCGGGTGCATCTCGCTCGCCCCCTCACCTGGCGAGAGGTCTTCGGCCTGTGCAGGTTCCTCACCCGTCACTGGCTCCAATTCCGGCTCTTCAGTCGGTCGCGTCTCCTCCCCAGCCGGGGGCTCCTGGGCCCTAGGCGAGCGCAGCTCGGCCTGCCACTCCGCCAGCCCGTAGATCCCGGGACCGACACGCACAAACCTGGAGCCCTCGCGCAGGCAGTCGGCCGACAACTGCGCGCCCATCGTCTTCGCCGGCGTTGTAACCTCCGTCTTGATCAGACCCTGCTTGATCACCCGGGTCGTGATCTCGCTGTAGTGCAGCGGCTCACCCGCCTCGGTGAGTACCTGCAAAGCCGCCTCTAGAAAGGTCATGCCACCTCCCGCACCGTAGACCGGTGGACCTCTCGTGTCGGCCGAGCGCACAGACGCGGGACTGCCCCACCGGCTTGAGGACAGAAGCCGGCTTCCGTAACTCCCGGGCCTGCGATTCGCGGGCGAAAACAGCACGTCACCCCCCGGTCGTCGCCGGATGGGCCTGCTTGGCGTGCTCGCCCATTCTTGGTAACGATGAGTGGGGAAGTTCGTTTCACACCCGGTCGCAAGTCGATTCCTCTCTCTCCGGAGGTGCAAGGATTGGCGTATGAGGGCGGTGAATGCGCTTCGATGCGCGGAATGCTGGCCGGCAGG
>JASFVG010000420.1:0-4329 GCA_050049955.1 Anaerolineae bacterium
CGCAATCTTCTAGTGTCTTTCCTGGATGGACGTCTGATGGGGTGGCAATCACTACCAAGCCTTCTCTGGCATAAGGACTACAGCCTTGCCCCATCCAAAGCCCATTATACAGGACCGCTCTTAGTGTAACATACTTAAGGACTTCAGTCCTTGTAGTTGCCTAAAGCAGCGCGCGCTTTCACGCCATGGGGCATTCCCGTTGGAACGGATAGTGTAATAACGACGCCTGTGGTGACCGGCTCAGCTTTGCTGAGCTTGTCGCCTGCCCTGAGCCGCGTCGAAGGGAATCCATCAGTCGTTGTCGTTGTGTCCGACGCGACGTAGCCTGGGCGCTTCCAGCCGTGCACCGTGACGGTTCATCAGGGCGACCGCAAGAGCCCATCATCATCGATTGGAGGACAGCATGCTTCAAACAGGCGACACAGCCCCCGAATTCACATTGACAGCTGACGACGGCACCGAGGTCAGCCTAGCGGACTTCCGCGGGCAGCGGGTGGTGGTCTACTTCTACCCGCGAGCGAACACGCCCGGTTGCACCCGGCAGGCCTGCGCCGTGCGCGACGTCTACGCGCAGATCGAGGCGGAGAACGCCGTCGTCATCGGGATCAGCCCGGACACGCCGGAGGCGCTGGTGAAGTTCCGCGAGAAGTACGAGCTGCCGTTCATCCTGCTGTCGGATCCAGACCACGCGGTGGCGGAGGCGTATGGGGCGTGGGGTGAGAAGAAGTCGTTCGGGAAGACGTATGATGGCGTCATCCGCAGCCACTTCGCCATCGATGAGGAAGGGCGCATCGCGGACTTCAAGGTGAAGGTGAAGCCGGAGAAGACGGCGGATCTGGCGCTTGAGTTGATCCAGCTTTGAACGACTGAAGCCGCTACTACAGTGGATGTGAAGCGACTGAAGTCGCTACTACAACGGCGGTTGAACGACTGACGTCGTAACTACAATGGTGCCCCAACGACCAGAGCCGTTACTACGATGCGTGTGGGGTATGAGCGGGAACGGTGGGTTTGACGGGGCCGGGATTGTGCTATAATGGCGTCGGTCTTCGCCGTGGGCGGCAAGCACGGCTTTGGCCTGGTGCACCTGACAATGTGGAACAATCGAGGTGAGCAATGCGCGCAGTGGATGTGATCGCCAAGAAGCGGGACGGCCACGAACTTCCGACGGAGGAGATTGCGTTCTTCATCGATGGCTTCACCGCTGGTGAGATCCCCGACTATCAGGCGACAGCCTGGCTCATGGCCCTCTTCCTCCAGGGTATGACAGATCGCGAGACGCACGATCTGACCATAGCGATGGTCCATTCCGGAGAGACGCTCGATCTCAGTGACGTCACACCCCTTGCGGTTGACAAGCACTCGACGGGCGGGGTAGGGGATAAGGTGAGCCTGGTGCTGGCCCCTTTGGTGGCCGCGTGTGGCGTGCCAATCGCCAAGATGACGGGGCGTGGTCTGGGCTTCAGCGGCGGCACGGTCGATAAGCTGGAATCGATCCCAGGCTACCGCACCGACCTGAGCGTTGAGGAATTCCGCAAGCAGCTTGCGGAGATCGGCATCGTACTGACCGGCCAGTCGGCCGATCTGGCACCGGCCGACCGGAAGCTGTATGCCCTGCGGGATGTCACGGCGACCGTCGAGTCGATGCCCCTCATCATCAGCTCGATCATGAGCAAGAAGCTGGCCGGCGGGGCCGGCGCCATCGTCCTCGACGTCAAGGTGGGCAGGGGGGCGTTTATGAAGACGATGGAGGACGCCGAGGCGCTGGCACGCGGCCTGGTGCGTGTCGGTACGCGAGCGGGTCGCGAGGTGGTGGCGCTGATCTCGGCGATGGACCAGCCACTGGGGTGGGCAGTGGGAAACGCACTGGAGGTCCGCGAGGCGATCAGCACCCTCCACGAGGGGGGCCCTCGCGACCTGCGAGAGCATTGCCTGGCCGTGGCGGCGGAGATGCTGATGCTGTGCGGTAAGGCCGGTGATGCGAACACCGCCCTGACCCTGGCCCTGGAGACGCTCTCCTCGGGCGCGGCGTGGCAGAAGTTCCGGCAGATGGTCGAGGCCCAGGGAGGTGACGTTAGCACCGTCGACGACCCGGAGAAGCTGCCCCAGGCGCCGATCGTCGAACCGGTTCCAGCTGCGCGCAGTGGCTACTTGGCCAGTCTGAACGCTGTCGAGGTTGGCCGGGCCGTTGTGGCCCTGGGCGGCGGACGGGAGGAGAAAGGCCTGCCCATCGACCACGGGGTCGGGGTGCTGGTGCACCACAAAGTGGGCGATCTGGTTCAGGAGGGGACGCCGCTGTTCACGGTGCACTCCAGCGACGAGGCGAAGCTGGCGGCGGCGCGGGAGCGGGTGCTAGCGGCACACGTGATTGGCGACGATCCTGTGCAGCCGTTGCCGCTGTTCTACCGGCGCATTACGGCTTGAGCAGGCGGGTTGCCCGTCCATTGGTGTGGGGCTGGGGCGGGCGGTTGGTGGGCGAGTTCCGACTGGAGAGGTAGGTCGGGCTAGGCGGTTCCGCCCGTTGCCCGACAGGCAGGCGGTGGAGTCGGAACCGGTCCGCCAACCGCATTCCCACCGCCACATCGTCGGAGGGCGGACGAAGGCTACCTGGGCCGACCAGTGTTTTCGGGTATGGGGCCGGGGCTTGGGGCGGCGATTACGACCCGGACGGCCGTATCGTCGCTGCGTTGGGCGAAAACCAGACCTGCACCACCACAAACGACGACATCTCCGAGCCAGTGGATGGCGTCGCTTTCCCGACGAAGAATCGGGCTCTTCTCGTGCCGTTGCTCGGTCTGGTGGGTCCGGCCACGGCGGCCGCGTGTGTCCCAGCGGTGCTGCTTGGACGAAGAGGGGTCGGCTAGCCAATCTGGATATTCAGGCAGACAAGAGGGCTGGAGCAACGCTCCAGCCCTGCTGTTATTCCATAGACCGGCGTCTGCTGCCTGTGGGAGGCGGGGCGACGCGGCGCACCGTCTCAGGGTGTGTTCTCGGTCTGCCTGCCGTCGCACCTGTTGGATGGGCCCCGCTGGACAGACGAGACCCAAAGCGGGTCACGCCTCTCCCGTGGCTCGCACAGCGGCATCATCCAGTGCAGTCCTGCTGCTAGACCCTGTCCATCGATTGGGCCAGTGCCTTGGGGACGGAACGCTGTGGAGTGTGGTCGCCTGCAGGTCCGGCCCGGGGCAGTATTTGCCCGCGCGGGCGGCGCCTTTGCACCCTCCGACGGCGCGAGTACAGAATCGCGTCACCGTTGGCGGGGACACCCCATTCGCGCTGCCCGAGAAGGAGCTGTGCCTCGCACCCGGAAGGCCCCGCTCTGCAGCATCCCTGCGGGAGATTTCCTATCTCACGAGTGTGATGCGTTCCAGCTCGCCGACCGCGCCGCCCGGCGGCCGCCACTTCTCGATGGTCCAGCCGTCGCCATCCACCGAGATGGACCAGCCGATAAATGCACCCCGGATGTAGCCGGTCTGCGCGTCGAGGGTGATGCGGGACCGGGGCGCGTAGAAGATCCCTTCGCGACTCGGGTTGTCGCCGTGGATCACGATGCCGGGATCGCTGTCGCTGCACTTATCGGCTGGATCGTACGCCGAGTAGAGCACGATACCCCAGGGGAAGTCCACAGGGTACGGCCAGGGACTATAGGGCACGTTGTCACTTCGGATGTCGATCTTGCCGGTAGCGACAATCGTCGTCTGTAGGAGCGTCGCGTTGTCACCCTGGACAGTGACGTCGCCGTCCACATAGTAGAGGCCAGACAGGGCGACGTTGTCTCCCTGAACAATCATGTCCCCGACGACGTGGTGAATGCCGCCTTGGTCGCTGCCGATGGTCCAGCCGCCGATGTGGTGGTCGCCGTTCAACCACGTGTAGTCGGCGGGATACGTCGTGGTGAAGGGCAGAGGGGGCTCAAAGTAGAAGGGGTCTTCCAGGTCCAGCTCCTCATCGATCATCGGGCTGTCGCCGCTGATGATCACGTCATCGAAGTCGACGTACACCAATCTGTCGAGGTGAGGCCGGTCGTTGGGGATATGGACGCCGTCATTGCTGTGGGTCGTGCCGATGACTCGCGGGTCATCGCCTCGCAGGGTCAGCTGTTCCTCTCCGCAGCCGGTTCCCAGGGCGAACAGCGCGCTATCCCCTAGTCCGCCCAGGCCATCGCTGGCGATGTACACGCCCGCCGCGGCCGCCTCGAGCTCAGCTGAGTCAGGTCCGACCAGGGAGACCAGCGTCGTGCCCATCTCGGTTTGGGTCTCCACCTCAACCCCGCAGCACCTGCCAGCACCTTGAGGGCTGCACTTACTAGCGAGGCACTCCTGCAGCGCA
>JASFVG010000421.1:0-4329 GCA_050049955.1 Anaerolineae bacterium
TAGCCACCAGGAAGGGGTCCGCCTAGAACCAACGTGTCAAGGCGGGCGCGGCCTGCGTAGATGGCGGCCGTCAACCCAGCGGGCCCTCCCCCGATGACGACCAAATCGCGAGCGCCTTCCTCACCGATATCCTCCGGCTCCAGCGAAGTCAGCTTGGGCTGGATCTCAAACATCCCTAGCTCTCCACGCCCAATGCTTCGCGCAGCTTGTCGAGCACCATCGACTCCGGTGCTGCGCCCTCAACGTGGAACTCCTCATTGATCACCGTACGCGGCACGCCCATGACCTGGTACTTCGTCGCGAGGTAGGGGAATTCCTGGGCTTCTACCATGTCGGCCCGCACCATGGGGCTGGCGGCGGCCATCCTGTGGGCCAGCACCACCGCCTGCGGGCAGTAGGGACAGGTTGGCGTGACGAAGACCTGCATGTGCACTGGCTCACTCAATGAGGAGAGAAACTCGACGGTCTCCTGGCTCAGATCGGACTCTCCCGCAGCAGCGATGCGGATAGCCTCGAGCAGAGAGGTGAATTCGTAGCCCGAAGGAATCCCATAGAAGCGGATCCCGTAGTCCTCGTCGCCCACAATGGCCACGGCGGGGATCTTGTCCACGCCAAGCTCCTGGGCCTTGTCCTCGTCCACGACGAAGTTGTAGATATCCGCTGTCAGGTCCTCAGATAGCTGCGATACCTCCTCGACCAGTTTGCGGGTCTCGGCGCAATACATACACTCGAACTCCTGGGTGAACATGATAAGCCGCACGGGACCAGCCAGATCGGCCAGCTGCTCCTTAACCTGTTCTTTGATCTCTTCATTGAGTAGAGGCATTCAGTCATCTCCTTATGTCTATAGCCTACTGCCCTGTCACGAACCTCTGCACAAGCTGCGTCAACTGTGTGGCACGCAGCGACTGTGCGATCAACTGGGAGCCCGTCACCCAAGGTGATCAGGCCAGTCTGGCCAGAGCCATCGCCAGGGCATCAGCTATCTCTCCGGGCGAAGCGTCTGAAACGACACACTCTGTGGCGTACGATCGCACCAGAACGATTGTCGCCTGGTGAGCGGCGGATCGTATAGCTGCCAACTGCTGCAGGATCTCGCTACAGTCACGGTCCTCCTCAATCATCCGGGCCACCCCCCGCGCCTGGCCTTCTATGCGTCGGATGCGCTTCAGCAACTTGCTCTTGGCTCCTGCATCGGCTAGTTTCACGGCAATCTCCACTTCGAGGCTCACGGCCTCCTAGCGGCTGGTCCCTCACACGGGCCCCGGACCGCAGGAGGCGCTCAAGGCAGATCCTCCGCCTCCACCACCTACACCAAAGAGCGATATCGCCTTGGTTACCCTGGGACTCCCACAATGCGGGCACTTGGGCTCGTTCTGTTGGGAAGCGGAGCGCACCAGGAGCTCGAAACTCCTGCCGCACTTGTCGCAGCGATACTCATATAGTGGCATCGGTATTCCTCACCTCCGTTGCATGGGACGATACAGGCCAATCTAAGCCAGAGCTGGTTCAGATTACAACTCCCTTATACTTAGCAGGGGTATAGTATAACACACCGGCATCGCGCTGTCAAGTGAGACGGGGACTGTGCCCACCTCATTGTGTCTCGCGTGGTGCCGTCGGATTGACGGCGGGTGACTGGTTCTGTCAGCCCACGATACTATGCCCAGTGCTCTGGAGCAGCCCATCTTGGGTCACCGGTTGTCCCCCTTTTGCAGGGCCCAACCGTGCCGAGCGACTTGTGAATTGGCCCGCATCCGGTATACTTCCGGAGCACCCGGGAGCTTCTGGGGGCACCCAGGCACGGCCAGCTAGGCGCGGTTCCGACAGACGTATGCGCCTCAAGATGATGGCTGTGCCCCGCCGCAGCCTCCCAATCACAGGCCTGCGTCGACGGGACTGGGCCAGCGTAACCCATGACTGTCTTCGTCGGGCCCGGGTCGATACAATAGGACCGGATCCCCAATGGGCAACAGAATCGACAAGCTGGTATCCAGATTGCGGAAAGGGATTGACAAGACGCTGGATGCCTTCGGATCGCTCGAGCCTGGCGAGTGGGACGAGGTGGTATACGCGGAGCCGTATCCCTGGAACGCAAGAGACCTGCTGGCGCATTTCGTCTCCGCGGAAGCGGGCTTGCTGCAGCTGGCCCAGGATGTCGCCGCCGGTGGCCCTGGCGCTCCGGAGGGATTCGACTACCACGATTTCAACGCCAGGGAGCAACGGCGGCTGGCCCGCGTTCGCCGGGACCGACTCCTGGATGACCTGATTGCCGCCCGTCGCGCGACTCTCGCCTGGGTGAAGACACTTGAGGCAACGGCTCTGGATCGAAAGGGACAGCATCCAGCGCTAGGGGAAATCACCGTGGAGACATTCCTCAACGCAATCTACGGTCACCAGTTGATGCACATCCGGGACTTGATGCGCGTCGTGGATCAATCGGAGGCTACAGCGTTGCCGGCGTCCTAGCGGCAGCATCGGCAAATCGAGAAAGGCAATCATCGAGGAGGAAATCATGGCGGAAACTGGCGGACTTCGGGTGCAAGCAGAGGCTTTGAAGCACTTCTGTGTGCAGGCGCTGCAGAAGCTGGATGTTGTGGAAGAGGACGCGCGCATCACCGCCGACGTGTTGTTGGCAGCCGACTTGCGGGGCATCAGCAGTCATGGGGTGGCCCGTCTTCGTCGCTACGTCAATGGACTGCGGGATGGGGTCATGATCGCCCGACCGGACACCACTGTGGTTAAGGAGACGCCAACCACGATCCTGATCGACGCGGGTGGTGGGCTGGGCCAACCGGTATCGTATCGAGCTATGGAGACGGCGATCGAGAAAGCCAAGATCTCCGGCAGTGGATTCGCCGCGGTACGAGACTCCAATCATTACGGCATCGCGGGCTACTACTCGATGATGGCACTGGAGCACGATTGCATTGGCATCTCGATGACGAACGCCGCCGTACTGGTGGTACCCACGTTCGGGCGGGACGCCATGCTGGGGACCAATCCGATTTCCGTGGCAGCTCCCGCCGGGGAAGAGCGGCCGTTCGTTCTCGATATGGCCACCAGCACCGTACCTCGCGGCAAGCTTGAGGTGTACCGTCGACTGGAGAAGCCGATCCCCATGGGTTGGGCAACCGATGAGACCGGTACGCCAACGGACGACACGGGAGGGGTTCTGGACAACCTCAAGGAGAGAGCCGGAGGGGGGCTACTGCCGCTGGGTGGCGCCGGGGAGCTACTGGGCGGCCACAAGGGGTACGGCCTGACATTGCTGGTTGACGTTCTGTGCGGTGTACTTCCCGGCGCCGCCTACGCGAACCTAGTTTATCCCAAGGACGAGGAGGGTGCACCGCTGCCCTCGGCTATTGGACATTTCTTCGGGGCCTGGCGGGTGGATGCCTTCCGACCGGCAGAGGCATTCAGAGCCGCAATGGACGATCTACAGCGACGGCTCAAGAACGCGCCCAAGGCGGAGGGGCAGGATAGAATCTACGTCCACGGGGAAAAAGAATACGAAGAAGCTGAGCGGAATGCCCAAACCGGCATACCTCTCAATCCCAAAGTCGCGGCTGACCTGAAGGCGATCGGCGACGAGTTGGGCGTCGAGTACGATCTGGCGTAGCTGCGGCGGAACAAGGGAGCAATCGACACCTATGGACCGACGCGGCGGAAGAGACAAGCCGTGAGCGGACTGGAGCCGCTGGCGAAGCTGCTGGTCGTCATGGGTCTCACCCTGGTCGTCCTCGGCGGACTGGCCTGGCTGATGTCGAAAATCGGGTTCCTGGGTGACTTGCCAGGCGACATCCGCATCGAGCGCGATGGCATCACGTGTCTGATTCCGCTGGCAAGCTCGATCATACTCAGCATCCTGTTGACGATCGTGCTAAACGTCATCGTGCGGCTCCTCAATCGCTAGGAGGTGGACGCTTTGAGGCCCATTTCTGGCTTCACCAATCTGCTTCCGGCTATCCCCGTCCTGCTGGCCCACGTGGCGGGGATGGTCGTCGCAACCATCCTGGTGCTTCGCCCGAAGACGAAGCGCACCGCAGGCCTGCTGGCTTTGAGCGGCTTCGCTCTGCTGGTCATCCTCGACCTGGCCGAGTTCGCCCAGGGACCCCTTATTCGTCTCCTGTCGAACCGGACGGCGAGGGGCATCCGCCTGGCCCACGTCAGCGTGGGCTGTTGTTGCAGTGCCGTCGACATAGCGGCCATTGTCTGCCTCATAGTCGCGATATGGCAAACGATGTTGAGGAACGAGGCACAGCAAGCAGCGGGTGTGACGATGGCGGCCGATAGCAGAGAATCTGGCAAGAATCCGTGAGGACCGCC
>JASFVG010000422.1:0-4321 GCA_050049955.1 Anaerolineae bacterium
ACGAAGACGACAA
This sequence comes from Anaerolineae bacterium, assembly GCA_050049955.1. Lineage (GTDB taxonomy): Bacteria > Chloroflexota > Anaerolineae > B4-G1 > B4-G1 > SKLM01. Next base: position 14 of record JASFVG010000422.1, read on the forward strand.
CTAGGCCGTTGAGCCCGATGATGAAGGATGAGGGGACCTGCATCACCCGCTGGAGCTTGTTCGCCCCTACCAACAGCGCCCCAAAGAAGAAAGAGGCCGGGATGGCCCCAATGGGATGCAGTTGGCCGAACAGCGCAGCGACGATGCCATTGAAGCCGGCGCTACCGGTGAAGCCAGTGGCCGACCCGTCGGTGATCATGCGGTAGTTCAGGCCATAGACCTGTATCACACCGGCCAGCCCGGCAAAGGCGCCGCTCAACAGAAGGGCGGTGACAACCTGACGTCGCACCCGGATGCCTCCGTAGCGCGACGCGTCGGGGTTCTGGCCCACAGCGCGGATCCGATAGCCCAATGTGGTGCGCCATAGCAGGATGTACACGGCCACGGCCAACACGATGGCGATAACGGCGCCCAGATGCAGCCGGGTCGGGACGAGGCGAGGCAGGCGGAAGGCGGTATCGAGCGGGGCGGTCTGCGGGATCTTGGAGGCCAGCTCGGCCTGGGCGGGGTCGATCAACGGACCGCGCAACAGGTAGTTCATGATCTGCACCGCGATGGCGTTCATCATGACCGTGCTCAGGATCTCATTGACACGGAAATAGGCCTTCAGCGCACCTGGAATCGCGCCCCAGATGGCACCGCCCACGAATCCGGCTAGCAGTGCCAGGGGGACGATCAGCCAGCCCGGCCCACCCGACAGGGCCAGGCCGACTACTGTGCCCAAGATGGCGCCGACGACCATCTGTCCCTCGCCGCCGATGTTGATGACACTCGCCCGGAACGAGATGCAGATGCCCAGCCCCACGAGGAGCAGCGGCACGGCCTTGACTGCCGTCTCAGCCAGGGCGTTGCCGCTGCCGAAGGCGCCCTCCACCAGGGCACCGTAGGCCCGGACAGGATTGGCTCCCAGTACCAGCAGCATCACTGCCCCGACCGCCAGAGCCGCAAAGGTGGCGAAAACCGGCAGCAGCACGTCCATGATTTGCGAGATATCGAGTTTCTTCATCTTCCCTCCTTGGTTGGCAGGCCGGTGAGTTGGCGACCGCATCTGGAGTCGCCGAGCTACCGACTGCCCGTCTACGGCTTCACCAGTTCCTCCGGTTTCACCGGCAGCCTGTGCACCCGCACGCCCGTCGCGTTGTAGATAGCGTTGCAGATCGCGGGGGCGGTGGGAATGGATGGTAACTCGCCCATGCCCTTCGCCCCATACGGGCCGGTCGATATGGGGTGTTCGGTCAGGTGGATGTGCATCTCGGGCATGTCGCCAATCAGGGGTATCCTATAATCCTTCCAGCGGCGTGTCTGAGGGATGGAGCCCTCGAGCACGTACTCCTCGCTCAACGCCGTTCCCAGGCCCATGACGATGCCGCCCTCAACCTGGCCCAGGAATGCTTGGGGGTTGAGTGCCCGGCCGCCGTCAGCAGCGGCCACCACGTGCAAGACGTGCACCGCCCCACTATCTGGGTCGACGGCCACCTGGGCCGCCTGGGCGCAGAACCCGAAGGCGAAGTGCATGTCGCCCCCTTCGCCCAGAGGCCTGGTGTCGGGCGCCTGGTACAGATAGCGCACCCGCGGCTCGTGGCCCTCGTCGATCAGCCACCGGACTACTGCGCCGAAGGGGGCTCGGTAATCCCTACGCTCATTGAGCCCGTGGGTGGCTCGCACCTCTCCGTCCTCGAACCGAATCGTTTCGGGCGGGACGTCCCAGTGCTCGGCGACCACCAATGTCATTCGCTGGCGCAGTCCCAGCGCGGCGTGTCGTGCGGCGTTACCGCTGACAAATGTCTGACGGCTGCCCGTCGTCGGGCCTCCGTCGGGTGTCAGGTCGGTGTCCGATAGCAGGACTCGTGCCTGCTCGAAGGGCAGGCCGAATACCTCGGCCCCGATCTGGGCCAGGACGGTGGTCAGGCCCTGCCCCAGGTCAGCAGAGCTAATCCGAACCTCGGCAGTGCCATTCGGGTAGACCTCAACCTCGGCCTCGGCGGCGTCAGGGTCGCCCCCGCCGAATCCGGTGTTCTTGTAGGCGGCCGCCACACCCCATGCCGTTCGCAGTCCCTCCCGTTCAGCACGCGCCCGGTCGGACAGGGCCTTCATGCGCTGCTCGACCCAGTCGATGCAATCCAGCAGGCCGACGCTCTCGCGGAGGACCTGCCCGGTCGCCGTTGTGCCGCCGATGCAGAGCGCGTTTTTGCGCCGCAGCTCCAAGGGGTCGATCCCCAGCTCGTGGGCCAGGATGTCCATGTTCGACTCGACGGCAAAGGCTGACTGGGTGACGCCAAAGCCGCGGAAGGCACCTGCGGGTGGGTTATTGGTGTACATAGCGTAGCAGTCGACCTTGGCGTTGTCTAGATTGTAGGGGCCAGTGGCGTGGGTCGTAGCCCGCTTGAGCACCTTGGTGGATAGGCTGGCGTAGGCGCCCGCGTCGCCCACCAGCTCGGCCTGGACGGCCGTCAGCCTGCCATCCCTTTTCGCGCCCGTCTTAATCCGGATCACCGTGGCGTGGCGCTTGGGATGGGCCAGGAATGACTCGGCTCTGTCGTAGAGGATCTTCACGGGGCGGCCCGTGGCCTGCGCCAGCAGCGCGGCGTGGATCTGGCCCATGATGTCCTCCTTGCCGCCGAACCCGCCGCCGATAAGCGTGCCGATGACCCGCACCTTGTCCTCCGGCAGACCGAGCGCGGCCGCCGTCTGGCTCCGGTCCGCGTAGGGAATCTGTGAGCCGACGTAGACGGTCAACTTCCGGTGGTCCTCGTCGTAGCCGGGGGGCACACCGATGCTGCACTCGGGCTCCATGAACACGTGGTCGTAGGCCGGCGTGCGGTACTCCTTCGCGATAATCACGTCAGCCTGTGCAAACCCGCTGTCGATGTCGCCGTGGCGGACCTTGATGTGCTCCAGCAGGTTGCCGCCATCGTGTCCTTCGTGGACGAGAGCCGCTTTGGGTTCGCGGGCCTCCTCGGCACTGGCGACGGTCGGCAGCGGCTCGTACTCGACCTCAATGAGCGTGATCGCCTCGCGGGCCATCTGCAGGGTGTCGGCGGCGACTATCGCCACCGCGTCGCCCAGGTACCGCACCTTGTCGTCGCACAGTACGGGCCAGTCGTGGATGACCAGGCCGTGGCGGTTGCGGCCTGGTACGTCGCTTTGGGTGAGCACGGCGTGGACGCCAGGCAGGGCCTTCGCCCTGGTCGTATCGATCGACAGGATGCGTGCGTGGGCATACGCTGCGCGGAGGGTGGCCCCATGGAGCATCCCGGGAAAGGCGTAATCGTCAGTGAACCTGGCGGCACCGGTCACCTTCGCCACCGCATCAGGCCGCGGGAAGGAGTGGCCGATGACTCGAAGAGGCTCCACGGTCTCAATCTCGACCGGCGGCAAGGGTTCGCCGGTCCGGTACTCGTGGACGGCGGACTGCACCGAGCGCAGGATACTATCGTACCCGGTGCAGCGGCAGGCGTTGCGGGCCAGAGCGCGCTTGACCTGATCGTCACCGGGGGCGTCCCCGGAAGCCACCATCCTGTTCCACAATCCTGCGGCGGCCATGATCATACCCGGGGCACAGAAACCGCACTGAACCGCGCCGTGGTCTACGAAAGCCCTCTGTAGAGGGTGGAGTTCGTCAGGTTCGCCCCACGAGGCAGCAAGCCCCTCGATGGTCAACACGTCCTTACCCGCAGCGCGACGAGCGGGCCAGACACACGAGCGCACCGCCCTGCCATCCAACAGCACCGTGCAGGCGCCGCAATGACCGTCACCGCAGCCTACCTTCGTTCCGGTCAGGCCCAAGCCATAGCGCAGTACGTCGGACAGCTTGGCATCAGCCGCGACGCGAATATCCTGTTCCACGCCGTTTACGCGAAACCTCATGCCCGCCTTCCCTGTTCGTCTACTCTTCGCGAGCCCGGGGCCAGCGCGCTCTGCCGCATCTGACTGATCTCTGTCCTGGTTGAGATTCCAGTGACCGCCATCGATAAACTCTGCCCGTTCCTCGTCAGGAGCCGATAGTCCAGGTCTCGGTCGGGCACGACCGCCACCTCTTTGAGCGTTGACTCCATCTCCTCGACCTGCTGTGCTGTGATCCGTCAAGCGGCGAAGCGAGCACAGAAGCCTTCCAGGGCAATTCGTAGCTTGAGAGCCTTCCGGAGGCCGGGGATGCTGATGTCATTCGCGGACGCCCCGCGCCGAAGGACGATGGCAGCCGGACCCTCGGAGTCGAGCCGGTACAACGCGCTCCCTGGTCGGCGTCCCAACCGATTCCAGCTCCTGCATCAGTGCAGGTCAGTCAATCAGGACAGAAGGTGGAGGTTC
>JASFVG010000423.1:0-4285 GCA_050049955.1 Anaerolineae bacterium
GCGGCTGCAGCCGCGGTGGGCATCTTCTTCGGCTACTATCCGGCGACGCAGGCGGCGCAGCTCGACCCGATCGATGCGCTGCGGCACGAGTAGCCCGGTTCTGCTAGCCGCCGCGCCTATCTGCAGCCAGCCTCCGGATTATGAATCCGGAGGGAGCTATGGAGATGTGAGGCATTGTGGCCGATGACGTAGGGAGGTCGAGGCGGCCCCGCCCGCTGACCGCCGCGCCTATCCGCTCCGCGGCCAGCCTCCGGACTGTGAATCCGGAGGGAGCTATGGAGATGTGAGGCATTGTGGCCGATGACGTAGGGTGGTCGAGGCGGTCCCCGCCCGCTAGCCGCCACTACATTGCAGAGGGATCTGTGACCGAATGAAGGAGAGAGCGATGAGACGGTGGATGATGATCGGACTGATATGCGTTCTGGCCATTATGGCTGTGGCGCTGGTGGGATGTGGTGCGGGGGAGGAGGCGACGGAGACGAGCGAAGCCGTCAGCGAAACCTACACCAGCGAGGTGCTGGATACTGACTACGAGGGTGCTCTAGACCCGGGCAACCAGCTCGCGCTGGGTACCCTCATGCTGGAGGAGACAGCATATGCCGTCACCTCGGAGCAGGCGAAGACCCTGCTCCCGCTGTGGCAGGCGCTCCAGGGTGGTGTGACGGCGGAGGACGAAATCGGCGCCGTCCTGAAAGGGATCGAAGGGGCAATGACCGGGGAGCAGTTGGCCGCTGTCGCCGAGATGCAGCTCACTCAGGACGATACACGGGCCTTGATGGAGGAGCAGGGGTTTGGCCCAGGCGGGGGCTTCCCCGGTGGGGGTGGAGATCCCGACGCACGCGCGACGCGGCAGGCGGAGTTCGGTGGCGGTGACGAACGGCCTGGGCGTGGCGGCGAGATGGCGCCCGAAATGGCCACCATGCGGGCTCAGTTCGAAAATGTGAGTGAGGAGGAGCGGCAGCAGATGCGTGCGACGGTCCAGGCTGGCGGCGGTTTCCCGGCCGGCACGGCCGGTGGCCCGGGCGGTGGAGGGCGAGGGGTCGGCTTCCTGATCAGGCCAGTTGTCGATCTGCTGACCGAGCGGGCGGGATGAACCGGCTGTAGGCCCGAGAATGGGCAAACGGTTGCATTAACTTGCCAATTATGGTATATTAGGCACATGAGATTCGAGGAGCTGATCGGAATCGTGGGGGACGAGCCCGTGTTCGAGACGGAGCTTCTCCTGGTCGCCGACGTGGATCCCGTGGACGTCCGGCGGCAGCTGTCACGCTGGACCCAGTCCGGGCGTGTCTACCAACTACGGCGAGGTCTGTATGCACTGGCCCCGCCCTTCCAGAGGGTCAAGGCGCACCCGTTCCTGATCGCCAACATCCTCCTGCAGCCCTCCTATGTCAGCCTGCAATCAGCCCTGGCCCACTACGGCCTCATCCCGGAGTACGTGCCGGTGACCACCAGTGTCACAACAGTGCGGACTGCTCGCCGGAACACGCCGTTGGGAAGCTACGCCTTCCGTCACATCAAGACAGAGCTATTCAGCGGGTATCGCCAGCTTGAGGTCAGTCCCGGGCAACGAGCGTTTGTTGCTTCCCCGGAGAAGGCCCTGCTGGACCTGGTCTATCTGGAGGCTGGAGCCGATTCACCAGACTACCTGCACGGTCTGCGCCTCCAGAACCTGGATGAACTCGATCAGGATGAACTACAGCGACTGGCCCAGCGTGCGGGGAGCCCGAAGCTGCGCCGCGCAGCTACCCACCTGGCCCGCCTGGCGGAGTCGGAGGTTGTGGAGTACGAGATCCTGTGAGAGAACATCTCGCCGCCTTGGTGCACGATGCCCCGTCGCCCATACAGGGCCGGAACGTGGCGCGCGAGTACCTGCAGGCCCGCATTCTCCAAGCGCTTCAACGTGCCGGGGCGATGATGCCCCTCGCCTTCCACGGCGGTACGGCGCTCCGTTTCCTTTACGCCGTGCCACGCTACTCGGAGGACATCGACCTCGCGCTCGAAAGGTCGTCGGCGGACTACGACTTCAGGGCCTACCTAGTGGAGATCCGGAAAGCACTGAACGCAGAAGGATACGCGGTGGAGCTCAAGGTGAACGACCGAAAGGTGGTCCACAGCGCGTTTGTGCGATTTCGTGGCCTACCATTCGAGTTAGGGCTATCACGGCGACGGGGTGAGGTGCTAGCGGTCAAGATCGAGGTCGACACCAACCCACCGGCTGGCGCTGGACTAGCTACTACCGTCGTTCGGCGGCACGTCGTGCTCCATCTTCAGCACCATGATCGGGGATCCCTCCTGTCCGGCAAGCTCCACGCCATTCTGCAGCGGCCATACCTCAAGGGGAGGGATGTTTACGATCTCCTCTGGTTTCTCAGCGATCCAGAGTGGCCCGCGCCGAACTTGACCATGCTCAACAACGCCTTGTCGCAAACAGGCTGGGACGGCCCCACGCTGACCGAGGATACTTGGGGAGAGGCAGTTCGCGATCGCCTGCAGGGGGCGTCCTGGGACGGAGTAGTTGATGATGTTCGGCCGTTCCTAGAGCCGTCTGCAGGCATAGAGGTCGTAGCCTTCGAGCATGTCGTGGACGTGCTAGGACGGAGATAGAACGCAATGACTCAGACAATCCTGGTTGTCGACGACGAACCCGAAATCGTGCGTTTGGTGCGCTCGTATCTGGAGCAGGACGGCTACCGCGTGGTGGCCGCGTACAACGGCGAGGAGGCGCTCTACGCCGCGCGTCATGAGAAGCCGGACCTCATAGTCCTGGACGTCCTGATGCCCAAGATGGACGGCCTGGAGTTCACACGCCGGGTGCGCCGCGAACAGGACGTGCCGATCATCATGCTCACTGCCCGCGCTGAGGAGACAGATCGCATCGTAGGTTTGGAGATGGGTGCTGATGACTACGTGACCAAGCCCTTCAGCCCCCGGGAGGTGGTCGCGCGCGTACGGGCGGTCCTGCGCCGGGCCCAGCGTTCCGGCGAGACTGAAACCCTGCCCGTGCTTCGGGTAGGGGGAATCGTGCTCGATCGTTCGACGCATACCGTGACGATCGAAGGGGAGCCAGCGGATCTGACGCCAACCGAGTTCGACGTGCTGAAGACCCTCATGTCCACACCCGGGCGCGTCTTCTCCCGGGCCGAGATCCTGGAGGCCTTGCAGGGTATCGCTTTCGAGGCCTACGAGCGGACGGTGGACGCGCACATCAAAAACCTGCGCCGGAAGATCGAGCCCGCGCCGGCGGAGCCCTGCTACATCCTGACTGTGCGCGGCGTTGGCTACCGTCTGAACCCGGAGTTAGCTGATGAGTAGTCTCTTCTGGAAGGGTATGCTGGCCTTTCTGGTCGTTATCCTGGTTGCGGTCGGAACGGTGGCGCTGCTAACCGGACGGGTCACAGACCGGGCCTTCCGCCAATACGCGCTGACGCGCAGCGGGATTTGGGAGGGTCTGACCACGCAGCTGGCCGATTACTACGTCGAACAAGGCTCGTGGCAGGGCATCCAAGATGTGTTGGCGGGGTTCCGTGATCGATGGCCAAGGGGCAGGGATAGAGATGGCGCCCTTCCGGGGCCGCCCCCCAGGATGGTCGAATTCCGGATCGCTGATGCCGAGGGACAGGTCGTCGGAGATACCTTGGGAGTCCCGAGGGGGACGCTTTCCCGACACGACCTGAAGAACGCCGTTCCCATCGAGGCCGAGGACATGGTGGTAGGCTATCTGCTGCCGGCTTTCAGAAACCCGCCCGATTGGCCCCTGGATGCGGCGCAGGCTACGTTCATCGCCACCGTCCGCAGGATACTCTGGATTGGGACGGGCGCCGCCCTGACAATGGCCCTGATCGTCGGCGGGCTGCTCTTTCGGTCGATCACGGCCCCGCTGCGAGAGCTGACGGTTGCCAGTGAGGCCATCGCTCAAGGCGACCTTTCCGCTCGGGCCGAGGTCCGCGGGCGCGATGAGGTCGCGCAGCTGGCAGATTCCTTCAACGAGATGGCCGAGAGCCTGATGCAGATGGAGACGGCCCGCCGCAACCAGACGGCCGATATCGCCCACGAGCTGCGCACGCCCCTGACTGTCCTGCAGGGGACTTTGGAGGCGATGCTCGACGGCGTCTATCCGTCGGATTCCGACAACCTGCAGGCGGCGTTGAGCCAGACCCGCACGCTTGCCCGCTTGATAGAGGATCTGAGGGTCCTCGCCCTGGCTGATGCCGGGAAGCTCCGGCTCGAAGAGCAAGCGCTCGACCTGGGGGCGTTCCTCAGCGAGGTTGTGGAGGCGTATCAG
>JASFVG010000424.1:0-4283 GCA_050049955.1 Anaerolineae bacterium
ACGCCCCATGAGTGATGCCTCTCGAGATGGCCCCTCCGTGAACCCCAGTGCGCTGCTCGACCTGCTGCTCCAAGCGAATCAACTGAAGCGCGTGCCGCGGGCCGGCTGGCTGATGCGGGGTCTGGTGGATGCCGAGAGTGTCTCTGACCACACATTCGGCGTGGCCTTTATCGCCCTGGTTCTGGCTGAGATGGCGGCCCCACCGGTCGACGTGGCCAAGCTATTGGCCATAGCCCTGCTTCACGACCTGGGGGAGGCTGTCCTGGGCGACGTCCCCTCTCCGGCCCTGAGCTACTTCCCCTCTGGAGCCAAAGAGACGGCCGAAGCCGGTGTACTGGACGAGATGGTGGACGGGCTGCCCCAGCTCGAGCATTGGCGCCGCTGGTGGCGTGAGTTCGCTGACGGGAGCAGCGTCGAGGGCCAGCTGGTGCGGGACGCGGACCGCCTCGATATGCTGATTCAAGCCTACGTCTACGAGCGGACGACGGGCAATCGCTGGTTGGAGGAGTTCTGGGAGTGCGCCGCTGACATAGCGTTCGAGTCCGAGGCGGCGAGGTCTGTGTTTGAAGTGCTCCTCGAGGCCCGCGATCGATCGAGGGGTGGGACGTGACGTGGCTTGAGGTGTGCAGCGAGGCGGACGACCGGCCGCTCCTGAAGCGCGTGCGGCGGTGCGCCAGTTTCCTCTGCCGGCTGCGAGGGCTGACGTTTCGCGGCGCGCTGGGGGAAGGCGAGGGGTTGCTGCTGGTCGGAAAGCGGCAGAGCCGTGGGGACGCAGCGATTCACATGTTCTTTGTGTTCTTCCCGATCGGGGTGGTCTGGCTGGACGGCGACCAGCGTGTAGTAGACGTGCAACTTGCTCGCCCCTTCCGGCCTTTCTACGCCCCGCAGGCCCCGGCTAAGGACATCCTGGAGGGACCGCCGTCGCTCGTCGAACGGGTGCGCGTTGGCGACCGGCTGCGGTTCGGTGAGGCAGCAGATGCCTAGGCGGCTATCCTGGTTCCTTGTGTTGGCGCTGGTTCTTTGTCTGCCACTCGGCCCCGCCTGGGCCTGCCCTGAGCGAAGTCGAAGGGCCTGCCCGGAGTCCCGGCTGCATGGCCAATCCGCCGAGCCACCGCAGGACGTGTTCCACGTCGTGGAGCGCGGCGAGACGCTGTTCCGGATCGCCGAGCGGTATGGCACGACGGTGGCCGCCCTGGCCCACGCCAACGGTCTGGCCGACCCCACCAGGATCTATGTGGGGCAGTGGCTGCGGATCCCCGGGGGCGCGCCAGAGATCGACCCGCTTGCGACGACCGGCTATGTGGTACGTGCGGGCGAAACGCTCCAGTCCATCGCTACCCGCTATGCGACGTCCTGGAGGGCGCTGGCGGAGCTGAACGACATGCTCTCCCCCGACGTCCTCTACGCGGGACAGGTGGTCAGGGTGCCCCTGGTCGATGGAGGCAGTTCGGGCCGGGGCGGCGTGCTCCACGAGGTAGCGCCCGGCGAGACGCTCTTCGGAATCGCATGGCGCCACCGTGTGCCCCCCTGGCGCGTGGCCGCCGCCAACGGCGTGGCGAATCCTGCCCTGATCCACCCGGGGCAGCGGCTGCTGATCCCCGGCGAGGGATCACCCTGGCTCCCCGAGCCCTTCACCACGGTCGACGTGCACCCCATCCCCGTGGCTCAGGGCGAGACGCTGGTGGTCACGGTGCGCACGGCCGAGCCGGTGCACCTCAGCGGTCAACTCTTCGAGCGGACCGTGGGCTTCGCCGAGGAGGCGAGCGTCCACTACGGGCTCGCCGGCGTCCACGTCTTCACCGAACCCGGGCTGTACGAACTGACGCTGACGGCTGCGGACGAGGGTGGTTGGGCGACGAGCATCGCCACGGACGTCGTCGTGGAGGCCGGCCACTTCGGCTACGAGCGCATCCCCGCCTCCCCGAGTCTGCTCGCTCCGGAAGTCATAGCCGACGAGAATGCGCGACTGGAGGCGTTGAGGCCCACCTTCACGGAGATCAGGTCCTGGTCTGGTCCGCTCGTGCGGCCGTGTGGGGGGACCGTCTCCTCCTATTTCGGCACGCATCGCGCCTACAACACGGGACCCTACACCAGCTACCACGGCGGCGTCGACCTGCGCGGACCGACGGGGACGCCGGTTCTGGCCCCGGCCGCGGGCACCGTGCTGATGGCCGCACCGCTGGCGGTGCGGGGAAACGCCGTGCTGCTCGACCACGGCTGGGGCGTGCTCACGGGCTTCTGGCATCTATCGACCATCGAGGTCGAGGTAGGGCAGGCGGTGGAGGCAGGCGACCTGATCGCGAGGATTGGCAACACCGGACTCTCAACCGGTGCCCATCTGCACTGGGAGATGTGGGTCGGCGGCGTCAACGTGAACCCGCTGCAGTGGCTGGAGCCTTTCTACACGTGGCCCGATCCAGCGGGCGAGTCGCCGAAGAAGGACGTGGAGTGACCGCTACCGAGCCCACCCCGGGCACGGTGCAGCCAAGCGTACGGACCAGCGACCGCAGTCGCGACGGCAACATAAGTCAAGCGAGGTAACGGAGGTGATTATGGAGTTTTCGAGAGTGATCGCAGAGAGATACAGTGTGCGGGCCTACAGGCCCGATCCCGTCGCGCAGGAGAAGCTGGAGCGGGTGCTCGAGGCGGCCCGCCTGGCGCCGACGGCCGTCAACTACCAGCCCTTCCAGGTCATCGTGATCCACACCGAGGGCCGGGAGGAGGAGCTGAACCGCATCTATCGTAAGGACTGGTTCGTACAGCCGCCCCTGGTCGTCGGTGTCGTCGCGCTGCCGGACAAGGGCTGGGTGCGCCGGGACGGCCGGAGCTACCTGGACGTCGACGCCGCCATCGTCATGGATCACATCATCCTGGCCGCGGCGAACGAGGGCCTCGGCACCTGCTGGATCGGCAACTTCGATCTCGACGCCGCACGCGAGGTGCTGGGCATCCCGGACGACGTGGAGCCGATTGCGTTCACCCCGCTGGGCTATCCCGACGACGGGCCGAAGGCGAAGAAACGACAGCCGCTCGAAGCCCTGGTGCGGTACGAGCATTGGTAGGGGGCGGAGAGGGCGGTCACGGCGGCCTGCGCAGCCCAGCTGACATTCGAGCAACCCCGGTGAGACGCTCGTTCCAGGCCTCTGCCTACGGCGGTGAGGGATGGTCACCCCGAACGGCGACGCTCCGCGAGGAGATCGGCTCCGTCTGGGGCGCGTGTGGCCTGACGTCCGAGTGGTCGCCGCTCCGGTCGGTGCTGCTCCACCGCCCGGGGGCGGAGCTGGAACAGGTCAGCGATCCGGACGGCGCCCAGATGCTTGCCCCGGTCGATCTGGCGCTGGCACAGCGGCAACACGATGGGATGGCGCAGGCCTACCGGGAGGCGGGGGTCACGGTCAACTACGTTGACCCGGCAGAGCCGGCCCTGCCGAACCTGATGTTCGTGGCCGACCTGATGGTCATGACGCCCGAAGGCGTGATCCTCGGGCGCCCCGCGTCGACCGTGCGGGCGGGTGAGGAGCGGTTCGTCGCCCGCCGGCTGGCCGAGCTGGGCATCCCCATCCTGCGCAGCGTGCGAGGCGGCGGAACCTTCGAGGGCGCGGACGCGGCCTGGCTCAACGAGGGCACGTGCCTCCTGGCGACGGGCCTGCGGACGAACCCCGAGGGCGCGGCCCAGGTGGCGAGCCTGCTCCGCGAGATGGGCGTCGAGGTGATCCAGGTGGGGCTGCCCTACGGCGCGATGCACATGATGGGCACCCTCCGCTTCGCCGACCGGGACCTGGCCCTGGCCTGGCCCGGGCGGGTGCCCTACGCGGCTGTGGAGGCGCTGCGGAAGCGCGGCTGCCGGGTACTCTTCCTGCCGGATTTCGATGAAGCCATGAACGGCATGGCGCTCAACGTCGTGACGCTGGGGCCGCGCCGGCTGCTGATGGCGGCCGGGAACCCGGTGACCCAGGCGTTTTACGAGGCGGCGGGCATTGAGTGCGTGGTCGTCGCGATCGACGAACTGATCAAGGCCGCTGGGGGGATCGGTTGCCTGACCGGCGTTCTGAGGCGAGAGCCGGGTGGCTAGCGAAGCTGGCCGCACCCCGGGCGGTCCAGCCGGCCGCAAGCTGGGCGGTCCAGCTGACCGTCCAGCGGGGCTGGACATCGTCGCGCCCGACGGTGAGGCTGTCGCGACAGAGGCCCTCGGCCTTCACGGGCGCGATCTGACTAGCGGCAGCCTGCATGGGGACATCTGGTTCCTGGCCATCCCCATGATCTTGGAGATCGGCACCGTCAAC
>JASFVG010000425.1:0-4278 GCA_050049955.1 Anaerolineae bacterium
CTGACACGGATGCCCCTGAGCAGTGAACAGCCGACCCTGCCCATCGCTCCTTTCGTCCTCCTCTCGAGTGATGATGCTGACCCGCATGAACGGGACCCTAGGCAGCGCTAGCCCTGTGGCGGGCTCGCAGGGTTTGGAGATAGACGCCCTCCACGCGGTCGGCAACACTCGTCTGGGTGTAGCGCTGCAGCACGCGACAGCGCCCGGCCTCACCCATGCACCTCGCCAGCTCCGGCGCCGCAATCCAGCGGTCCACGGCCGTGGCAATAGCTGAAGGATCGTTCAGTGGGACTAGCCATCCGTCCCGGTCGTCGCGGATCACGGTGGAGACAGCCTTGGTGTTGGGCCCAATCACGGGCTTGCGAAGAATCCACGCCTCCAAGAACACGATTCCGAACGCCTCCCCCTCAGAGGGTAGCACCAGGCAGTCGCATGCGTTAAGGGCATCCAGTCGCACATCATCCGGCACGCGTCCTAGATTGGTCACCCCTTGCAGGGCACTGTGTTGGGAGAACAGCTTGCGAGAGAAGGTTGTCTCCGGGCCCACCACGAGGAGATGCACATGGGGGTGCCGCTCGCGGAGGGCGATAAAGGCGTCCAGCACGGTGCGCAGCCCCTTATACTCGACTTGGCGACCGAGAAACAGCATCACGAACGCCTCTTCGGGAATGCCAAGTCGCCGACGACAAGCTCCGATGTCCCTAAGCGGGTAGGATGCCGGACGCAGCCCGTTGCCGGCCGTGGTCACGTGCCACGGTTCTAGTCCAAGTCCCAACAGGAACTCCCGCTCGCCGTCGCTGACCGCGACGACGTGGTCACACCCGCGAAGCACGTTCAGTTGGTAGCGAACACCGTAGGTCACTTCCTGCTCGGGGTGGATGTGCGGGGTGACAACTACAGGGACCTTGCGCCACCGGGCTGCCAGATACCCGTAGATGACGTGACCGTACACAAGACAGTTCAGGTGGACCAGGTCGTACGCTGGGAGCTTCCGCAGCATCGCTGTGAACATCCCAGGACACAGCGGTCCACCTCCGAACAGAATCAACGGCTCATAGATGCGGGAGCGGCTCTTCCAGTAGTTGCCCTGACTCCAATGGAGTACCCGCCAGACGAGGTCGGTCCGCCGCATGCTCCGGAATCGGCGGACACTGACGCCATTCCTCTCTTCCCGAGGGGGCAACTCATTCTTCCACGTTCGGTAGTCCAAGGACCGGCTGGTGAACGCATCAACCTTGTGTCCACGCTCCACCAGTTCCTCCGAGAGGTCGGCAATGTACTTCTCCGAGCCCCCGATGGCTGGCGGGTATTGATGCGTTACGTGAAGAACATACATGTCGTCTACGGGGTCTCGTCACGATCAGCGGAAGACGCCCTCGACATCACAGCCAATCGCCTGGCCAACGCGTTGATTTCGCGTATGTTCTCCGCGACATCGCGCTCCAGTTCTGCATTCGACTGCTGCGTGTGCTGGAGGGCCACCCGCAGTTGATCGCCCATCTCCATTAGCAGGTCCACGAGATCCCCCAGCCGGGCATTGAATTCGGATTGCTGCTTCAGGGGTACGACGCCACAGCGCACGGCGAAAGCGTGCCAGAGCTGACGCAATCCTGCTATGAGGGGGCCCACGACCGGCACTTCGGAAGTGAAGGAGCGCTCGTGGATCTGCTGGCGATCCCGCAGCACAGCGAACGCGCTGGTCCGCCGGGGTATGAGCGCGGTCTGTCTCGCTAGCACGTGAGCTGCAGCAGCCAGAGCAGTCGCTGCCGGAGCGGGCTCCCCATCCACCTCCGACGCTTCCACGTCTGGCCCGCGGCGCACACACGTTGCACGCAGCTCCTCCAGCACCCGCAACAGCTCAAGAGCCTCCTGATTCGGGTCTGCATCGCAGGCCACACCTTCAGGCCGCGCACGGAATGCCGCAGTGGTCGCAACGTCGAGCATGTTCGCCAGATAGGCTCGGCGCGCACTCATCATCTCCACCGTGCGCCCTAGGCTTGCCGCCCACGCTCGCTCGGCCGGCAGGAACTCCTGGTGGAGCCGGGCCGCCGGCCAGTGTTTCAGAACCAGGCGCACGCGGCCTCGGTGAAGGGTATACTTGTGGCCATGGCTCCCACGGTTGGCCGTCGGGGTTTCACAGTGCACCAGTTGAGCCTTGGGAGCATAGACAACGCGGAACCCAGCCTCTCGAGCCGTGTAGCACCAGTCCACATCCTCATAGTAGGCGGGGTGGAAGCCCTCGTCCAGCAGGCCAACGGTGGTCAGGGTGGACCGGGAGATAGCCAACGCCGCTCCGGTGACGAAGTCGACGTCACGCTGCTGATCAAAGCGACCATCGTCAGGTTCGGATCGCCCAGTATGGTCGGTCTCAGCCCGACGCCCGTACACAAAACCGCCGGCATGCTGGATGGAGCCGTCAGGATAGAGAGCCTTGCACCCGACGATTCCGATCGCCGGATTCCCCAGTGTGCTCACCAGAGCGTCAAGCCAGCCCGAGGCTACAACTGTGTCCTGGTTGAGCAGGATGAGCACATCCCCCGTCGCAGCCCGCAGGCCGACGTTGTTGCCGCCCGCAAAGCCGAGGTTGCGCGCGTTGCGGATCAGCCTCAGCTCTCGGTACTGCTCCTCCACGAAATCGGGCGAGCCATCGCTGGAGGCGTTGTCAACCACGATCAGCTCGAGATCAGGATAGTCCTGGGCGAGCACGGCATCCAGGCAGCCTTGCAGGTAGTCCATCCCGTTCCAGGACAGCACGATCACAGAAGCTAGCATCCATCCCCCCTCATGGGGCGAACGTTGTGCAACCACTTCATCAGGCGGATGAACCGCCCTTGCTCGTAGCCCGCTAGCCGCTCTCGCAGGCGAGAGATCTCCGCTTCTTGATTGGCCACTCTCCGCTCTAGGGACTCGAGACCCCCAGCAGGTTGGCGGTTGAGCGTCGCGGCTGAGCCATCTTGTTTCCCGTCGTCCACCCTGTCCGCAGCCAGATAGGGAGTCCTGCAGAACGCGACGAGTGGTTCTGCTGCCCTCTCCCAAGTCAACTCGGCTCGTGCTTCCTCGAATCGCGCTTCCGCGATCGGTGCTGGGTTCTCCAGCAGCTGGAGCAGAGCTGCAGTCAGATCATGGACCTCACCAAAGCCAATCACCTCGCCCAGGCCATAACGAACGACCAGGCCGCTGGTGACGTCACCCTGTGTGACCACCATCGGCAACCCAGCCCAGACGTAGTCCAGTATCCGGCTTCGGAAAGCCAGTCTTGTCTCCACTGTATCGCGATGCAGCGAGAGCCCCACGTCCGACTCCAGTAGATAGTTGGGCCATTCTTCGTAGTCCACCCAATCACCGAAAAAAACGCACTCATCCAGCAGGCCCAGCTCGTCAGAGAGGGCCGTGGCCTGCCGGACCACGGGCATCCCGGGGACGCCCGCATTCGGATGGCGGGTGCCAGGGAAGACCAGTTTGACGTCGTTGCGCTCCTTGCGAATCAGCGCCATCGCTCGGACTGCCGTCAGCGGATCCAGCCACTGCCACAGCCCGCCCCCCCACAACACTACCTTGTCGTCCGGCTTGATACCGGGCCATACGCCCTTGAGGACGTGCCGGGTGTGCCGCGGTGGGTCCGAGGGCAGTCCGAAAGGCACGACATCTATGAGCTTTCGAAGCGACGGATCCTCGCCGTAGGTGTCTGCATTGACCCGACCGGCCGCCTCCAACAAGCCCAACCACCAATCTCGCTGGCGCTCGCTGGCGCAGATGAAGAAGTCGCCGACCTGGCACTGCAGACGCTGGATGCGCTGACGCTCCTGGTGCCTCTGTTCCTGTTGTGGGGAACCGGCAAACAATGCCAGGGTCTCCAGGGTGTGGGGATCGTAGCCGTCTACGATGAGGGGGGTCCCTAGCTGCTGCAGATCAGGGAACCAGGCCAGAACGTCGCCACAGAGCAGTATCGTGTCGGCGCGTTCCGCAGCATTCTTCAGGGAGTCCCACTCGTGCGGGCTAAAGGGCAGTACACGGAACTCGGTCGTGGAAACAGATGCTTCGCCGGGGACAGCCAGCGTGACCTGCAAATGCCGAGAGAGGGCCCGAGCCAGTTCCCAATAGCGGATGCCGGGCCCGGCCATCTTGGCACCCACGAGGTCGTGGCTAACGATCAGGACGGCGGTAGCTGTTCTCACGCTGTGCCCGGGGCTTCCCGCGTCCATTCACCGCCCAGCTCGACCACTCCGCTCGACTTCGCTGGGGGAAACTGGCAGACCGTGAACGCGTGCTGTCGATCGT
>JASFVG010000426.1:0-4276 GCA_050049955.1 Anaerolineae bacterium
GGTAGCCCATCAGGCCGTTGGTCGAGCCCATGTTCAAGATGACGCCACGCTTTCCTCTTGACATCCGTCGCGCTGCCTGCTGCGCCACGAAGAAGACTCCATTCAGGTTTACCTCCATGACCTCTCGCCACTCTTGGGGCGAGATGTCCAGAAGGCGGTGCCGGATGCTGATCCCGGCGTTATTGATCAGCACATCCAAACCTCCCAGCAGCTTGTCGAGTTCTTCAAAGGCCCAGCCTACAGCCTCCGCATCTGAGACGTCGGCGTTGATGAAACCACTCAGCGATGTCAGTTCGCCTTCGATCCTCTCCAGCGCCGCTTCGTCCCGGTCCAGCACAACGACGCGTGAGCCCTCTTCCAGAAATCGCGCCGCTGCTGCAGCGCCGATAGCTCCCGCCCCGCCAGTTATCAGGACCCGTTTGTCTTTCAGACCGCGCATGAACGCCTCCTTACGGGAAAGAGCCAGAATGGCCAGTCCCGGCTGCACCGGGACTGGCTTGGCAATGTCTGGCGGCGCCAGACATTGCAGCTAGAGTGGCCGTCCGATGTGCGCGCTCAGTGGTTCGACACCAGGATTCTTCACCCAGCCAGCCCGCCGCCGTCCACCACCAGGGCTGCCCCGGTGACGAAGGACGAGGCGTCGCTGGCCAGATAGAGCGCCGCTTGAGCGATGTCCTCCGGCCTGCCGATGCGCTGCAATGGGCGGTCCGCGGCTTCTGCCAAGAAGCGCTCATCCGATTCACCGAGCTGCCGCGCTTCATCCCGTAGCATGGTCGTGTCGGTATCGCCGGGGCAGATGCAGTTGACGCGGATGTTCTGCTCGCCGTGGTCGAGGGCCATGGCCCGGGTCATGTTCACCACGGCCCCCTTCGAGGCGCAATACGAAACGGCCTTGCGCCCACCGATCAGCCCCCACCCCGAGGCTGTGTTGATGATCACACCGCCTCCTGCCTGAGCCATCACAGGAATGGCGTACTTGGCGAGCAAGAAGATGGACTTGACGTTGACCGCCATCACCCGATCCCACTCTTCCTCAGTCGTATCTATCACCGTAGCCCGTCGGATGATGCCCGCGTTGTTGAAGAGGATGTCGAGCCGACCCAACCTGTCCAGCGTCTCACGCACGGCGCGCTGGCAGTCGGCCGCCTGGCTCACGTCGCACCGAAGGAATAGGGCCCGCCCGCCCTCGCCCACAATCGCTCTGACCACGGCCTGTCCGCCGACCTCTTCCAGATCCACCACCGCGACCGCCGAGCCTTCGCGAGCGAACCGCAATGCCGTCGCCCGCCCAATGCCCGACGCCCCACCGGTGATCAGGGCAACTTTGTTGGCAAGTCGCACCGTGATTCTCCTTCCTCTAGTATGATACTCTATAGACGATTTGCTCGTTGTACCCGGTCACCACCCTGATGTGACCGCTGAGCATCTCGTCCACTTTCCGATCACCCGTATCGACCCAGAGAGGCCGTCCGCGTAGCGGATGGATCTTTCCAGTCGTCCCCACGACGATGATGTTCTCCCTACCCACTTTCTCGATCACTGCGGGGCCAATCTGCTGATTCCCTCGGCCAAAGATGTATCCCTGGCCGCCGATGGGGGTGACAACGATCTTGGCCTTGCGTCCTTCAATGAGATCCAGCAGTTGGGACTCATTCACATCCATGGCAATCAGTCTCCCGTCGGCGACGACATCTACGCCGATCAGCGTCTTGTTCAGTCCCAACCTGGATGTGATGGCCCTGGTGGTGGTCCCAGGTCCGATGACGTAAAGCCAGCCGTCCTCCATGTTACTCACCACATCGGCGGCTATGCCGGCCATGGCCGCCTGTTCTCCGGGGCTGCTGGGTGTCTTCAATCCCTGAAGCAGTCTTCTCCGGAACGGAATCTTGAGGTAGCCGTACAGCTTGGCCGAGACGACGCCCCGCCGAACGGCTTCCTCATCAATATCCATCACCTCGGCCTCGCGCAGGCGGGATACGCTTCCTTGCAGATAGCACGAAGCCAGGTCTCCCGCGCTTCTTGGGCTTGCCCCAAAGACCGCCGAATGGATCTTCACCCCTGCAGGGATGCCAAGCGCCGGGAGTCTTTCTCCAACGGCATTGTAGATGTCCCTGGCCGTACCATCGCCACCGGCGAAAAGCAAGAGGTCCACGTTCAGCTGCAGCATTTCCCTGGCAGCACTTTCGGTGTCCTCCGCAGTCGTCTCACCCGGCTTGATGAAGCCAATGACCGTGGGCGCGAAGGCGCACGCACATGCCGCGTCCTCCCCCATCTCGCCAGGGTAGGTGACGATCTCGAGATCGTCCCAAGGCTCGATCCTTCTCAGGGCCCGGATCGCCCTGTTCAGCGATTGCCGCACCGCGCCCAACTCCAGCGCCTTTCTCTGAACCTCGGCTCCATCGCTGCCCTTGAGGCCGACCCTGCCACCGATCCCGGCAACCGGATTGACGATCAGGCCCAATCTCGTTTCTGCCACTTTCATTGCCTCACGTGCAACAACCAATCCATGGAGCGGGAGCATCCTGAGTAGCGAAGCGTATCGAAGGGTGCGGCCCGGAGAGCGATCCGCGGCAAACCCGCACCCTTCGACGTGGCCTCGCCTACGCCCTTGGGCATGCTCAGGGCACAGTTTCGGCTTACCTAAGTTGCTCACTAAACCCTGACAGCTGACGACCTCTTTGTGCTGTCACGGATTAATCTGCCTTTTGGCGCAGCTTTCTCCGGTAGGCCCGCCAGGTCATGGCCCACTGCGACGGATCGTCCAGGGGAGAGTGGTCAATAGCGTGAACAGTACTGTTGTGCGGGGCTGTCTTGACCAACTCGGGGTTCGTGCGCGCCTCTTCTGCTACGTGCGATATGACAGCCACGTATTCGTCCAGGTCGTCCCTGGAAGGTGTCTCCGTGGGTTCGAGCGTACAGGGTTCCGGGACAACGAACGGGTGGTGACTGGTCCAATAATGAATGCCGAAGTCCGCCGCCCGAATGCCGAGTTCCTCAGAGTGGACACCCGTCTCCTCCGCCAACTCTTCCCAACTATAGCGGACCTGCTCGATGCGGCGCTTACCCTCCGCGTATGGCGCGCTCACGCCTGGGATTTCCAGCACCTTGTTGAGCAGATAGTTGTTGTTGAGCACGGCGATCTCGGCGACCTCCCGCAAACCCTCCGCGCCGAGGCTCATCGTCCAGGCATATGCCCTCAGGACAACGGGGACATATCCGTAGAACGGTACCATCTTACCAACGCTGTGAGGACGCTCGTAGTCCAGCTGATACTTCTCGCCATCGAACTCGACCACGGGCACTGGCAGGAACCTGGCCAGCTCTTCGGTGACCCCGCAGGCGCCGGCCCCCGGCCCGCCACAACCGTGCGGCGACGAGAAGGTCTTGTGCAGATTGAAGTGGCAAAGATCAAAGCCCGCCTCCTTTGCCCTGGTGATCCCAAGGATGCCGTTGGCGTTCGCCTGGTCGTAGGCGCAAAGACCGCCCGCGTGGTGGACGACCTTCACGAAGTCGTCGATCTTGGGATTGAAGATGCCTGTGTCTTCCGGGTTTGTGATCATCAGCCCGGCTGTCCGTTCCGAAACGGCCGCCTTCAACGCGTCCAGATCGGGGTAGCCGTCCTCGTCGGGATACAGGGTGATGACCTTGAAGCCGGCGGTCTGGGCGCAAGCTGCATTCGAGGGATGGGAGAAGATAGTGGTGATGATCTCATCTCTTTGACCAGCTTCCCCGCGAGACTCGTGGTAGGCGCGGATGATCGAAGCATTGGCATAGATGGCAGCAGAACCGGCGGCGGGTTGCAGCGAAAACCGATCCATCCCCGAGATCTCTTTCAGGATCTGCTCGAACCGGTAGATGATTTCCAGAATGCCCTGCACCGTTTCCTCGTGCTGCAAGGGGTGCAAATCCGCCACTTTGGGATGCGCAGCGAAATGGTCGTTGATCTTGGGGCTATACTTCATGGTGCAGGTTCCCTGCCCGATCTCGATGTTCAGATCCGCCCCAAGGTTCTCCTGTGAGAGCCTCATGTAGTGTCTGAGCACCTGAGCCTGAGACAGCTCGGGTAGCCTGGGGGGTTGCTTCCTGCGCATCTTGTCGGGCACGGTCGCCAGGACATCCCCAATCTCAGTTTCTATCTCGCCCTCAAACTCAGGAACGAGGATCCCCCGCTGTCCTGCACAGCTCAACTCAAAGATGATGGGTTCATCCCACCTGGCCTGGTGAAACCGTCTCAGATTTGGCTTTCCGTTCGTGTACCTGTGCCTGGTGATGTCTT
>JASFVG010000427.1:0-4276 GCA_050049955.1 Anaerolineae bacterium
GGACGTGCTGGCGGCCATCAACGCGGGCCTGGCAGCCGTGAGGGCCAGCGGCAAGTACGACGAGATCAACGACAAGTACTTCGGGATCGAGGCGCCTGGTGCGGAGCTGGGTCAGATCACCATCGGGACCAACGCCGAGTATCCGCCGTTTGAGTTCGTCGACGAAGCGGGCAACATCGTTGGCTTCGACGTCGAACTGATGGAAGCCATCGCGGGTGAGGCCGGCTTCGAGTTCGAGTTCGTCAACACGCGCTGGGACGGCATCTTCGTCGCGCTAGCGTCGGGCGAGTTCGACGCCGTGATCTCAGCGGCCACCATCACCGAGGAGCGCGAGGAGATGGTGGACTTCAGCGATCCGTACTTCAACGCCGGGCAGCGCATCGCGGTGCGGGCTAACGAGACGGAGATCCAGGGGCCGGCAGACCTGGGCGGCAAGAAGGTTGGCGTGCAGCTCGGCACCACAGGCGACATCTGGCTGACGGACGAGACCGATGCTGAGGTCGTGAGGTACGACGAGAACACACTGGCCTTCCAGGCGTTGGCAAACGGCGACGTAGACGCAGCGGTCGCGGACGGACCGACGGTGGTCGACATCATCGAGGCCAACCCCGAGATGAACCTCACGGTCGTGGAAGGTGTCTACACCGAGGAGCAGTACGGCATCGCGGTTAACCCCGAGCGTCAAGACCTGCTGGCGGCGATCAACGCGGGCCTGGCAGCCGTGAGGGCCAGCGGCAAGTACGACGAGATCAACGACAAGTACTTTGGAATCGAGTAGCCTTGAGGAAGTCTGACTGAGCGCGGAGGGCCATCGACGGAGTCCTCGTCGATGGCCCTCGCTTTTGTTCCACATCCAGCGCGCAATCGGAGCGAGTGACAGAATCGAGGAATACCTATGGCAAGCGAGACGAAAGAAAGGAGAGTCAGACGAGGTCGAGCGCTGCCCATTCCCTGGGAGAACATCCCCTGGTGGGCCATCATTCTTGCGATCGTCGGCCTTACTGTCGGCTGGTCGGTGCTGACCTCCGAGCAATACCTTGCAGTTATTCGTTTTGTTATGGATGGCGTGCGGCTCACGCTGCAGGTCACCTTCATCTCGTATCTCATCGCGCTCATAGTCGGTCTGCTGTTCGGTCTGATGAGAGTATCGGACAACCCCATCCTGTACGCCATAGCGACCCTATACGTTGAGGTCATCCGCGGCGTGCCCCTTCTGGTGATCATTCTCTACGTGGGATTCGTCATCACGCCCAGGATACGCGATGCGACCAACGGCAGCTTTGACCTCCAAGGTCTTCCCTCGGCTGTTCTCGGCATAGCCATATGCTACGCTGCCTACATGGCGGAGGTGTACCGGGGTGGGATCGAGTCGATCGAACGCGGGCAGATGGAGGCGGCTCGCTCGCTTGGGATGAGCTACATGCAGGCTATGCGCCACGTCATCCTTCCACAGGCTATCCGGCGTATCTTGCCACCACTGGGCAACAACTTCATTGCTATGCTCAAGGACTCATCGCTGATGGCGGTGATAGCGCTACCGGATCTGCTCCAGATGGGGCGCCTGTACGTTTCTCGCACCTTCCGGGCCTTCGAGGGCTACAACACTGTCGCACTGCTGTATCTGGTGATGACTCTGTTCCTCTCCCTCCTGGTGCGCGTCATCGAAAGGAGAGCAGCCATTGAATAGCGAACCCATCATCCAAATAGAGCATGTTCACAAGAGTTTCGGCCACATCAGGGCAGTGGTTGACGTCAGTATGGAGATCCTTCCTGGAGAAGTGGTGGTCATCATTGGGCCTTCCGGGGGCGGCAAGTCGACGCTCTTGCGCTGCATCAACAAACTGGAGACGATAGACAAAGGCCGTATCGTTGTCGACGGCCACTCTGTCACCGAGACGAAAAGTATTAACCAGGTGCGTGCCGAGATTGGGATGGTCTTCCAGCTCTTCAACCTCTTCCCGCACCTTACGGCGCTCCAGAACATCACGCTGGCTCAGCGCGTGGTACGCAAGCGCAAGCAGAAAGAGGCCGAGGAGATTGCCCACAAGCAGCTGGCCAAAGTGGGCATCGGCGAGAAGTGGGACTCCTACCCCTCGCAGCTTTCTGGCGGCCAGCAACAGCGGGTGGCCATAGCCCGTGCGCTGGCCATGGATCCCAAGATTATGCTCTTCGATGAGCCTACCTCAGCGCTCGATCCGGAGATGATCAAGGGGGTGCTGGACGTGATGCTTGACTTGGCGAAGGAAGGGATGACGATGGTGGTCGTCTCCCACGAGATGGGGTTTGTCAGGGCAGCCGCGGACCGGGTAGTCCTCCTGGACCACGGATCTATCGTGGAGGTAACCACACCGGAGAGGCTGTTCACAGCCCCTGAAGAGGAGCGGACCCGACAGTTCCTGGGCCAGATTCTTCACTGAAGGTCAGGGGTTCCAGCGTTAGTAGGCATTCGGCGACTCGAACAGGTTGAAAACCGTACGCAGAATGATCTTGAAGTCCAGCGCCAGCGACCAGTTCTCAATGTACCAGAGGTCGTACTTGGTCCTCTCGGCGATGGAGGTGTCGCCGCGTAGTCCATTCACCTGTGCCCAGCCGGTCAAGCCTGCCTTCTCCCAATGGCGGTCCATGTAGCGCGGAATGGAGCGGCGGAACTGGTTGACATAGACAGGCCTCTCGGGTCGAGGACCAACCAGGCTCATTTGCCCCAATAGCACGTTGATCAACTGAGGCAGCTCGTCTACATTGATCTGCCGGATGATGCTACCGAGGCGCGTGATGCGAGGGTCACCGTCCACGGTCCAACCAGGCCCTCCGACCTCCGCGTCCTCCTCCATCGAGCGAAACTTCAGCATATTGAACGGCCTGGCATCCAATCCCATCCGATCCTGGACGTAGAAGACCGGGCCGCGCGAGTCCAGCTTGATGAGCACCGCCACCAGCATCATCACTGGAGACAGCACGATCAGGCCTCCGGCTGCACCAGCTACATCCATCAATCGTTTGGCAAGACGCCGCCAGCCGCGCAGTGCGATGTCGCGGACGGTCACCAGGGGCAGGCCGCCCAGGTCACCCATACCAACCGGGCTGGCCATGATCTGGAACACGTCGGGAAAGACCTTGATCGTCACCTGACCACGTTCGCATTCGGACAGCAGCATCAGGATATCCTGATGCGTGGCCTCCGGGAGGGCAATGATCACTTCGTCAACCTGGTGTCGCTCAATCAGGGGGGCTAGCTCGTTGGCGTGACCCAAGATCTCTGCGCCCACGGGCACCTCTCCGCTCGACCCGTCTGTGGTCACGAAGCCGGTGACTTTGTACCCTAGGCCGGGGTTCGACTGGATCTTCTGGTAGACCATTCTGCCCACGTCAGTTGTCCCCACGATCAACAGTCGGTCGCAGCCCCAGCCGCGTCGACGCAATCGAAATCGGACGTAACCGTTGACGACCCGACCGACGGTGACAAGGACGATGGTGAGACCCCAGCCATACAGGACCATGGCTCGTGAATAGTCCGCCTCGAGGGAGCTGTTTTTGAACAGCAATGCGGTGAGAGCAACCCCCATCAGCGTCCCTACCACCGTGCTCCTGAAGACGGAGTAGAACTCGTCGATGCGAGACACCGTGCGTGAAACCCGGTAGAGCCCTGAGAATGCAAAGACGATGAGGATGGATAGGACATGCATGAGCACCAGGCTCGAGTAGTCGAAAAACGGTCCCACGTTCTGAGCCAGGTCGGGCCAGGGAATCGAGCGACGCATCAGGTAGGCCAGGTAATAGGCCAAGCTGGCCATTCCAGCATCCGTGAGGGCTAGGGCTATGGCAAAGGTCGTAAGGGCTCTGGACGGTGATTTCATGGCACGGATCCTATCTGGTACCGAGGGTGTTGAGAGCCACCCGCCACTGCTCGAGTCTCATTCGCGCAGAGATGGCCCCGACCACCAAGTGGTGGAGCCACCGGGGTGTCTGGGCAGCGAAGTGCTTCCGATAGAAGATGTCCATAGCGCGGTAGAATTCCACCTGCGCCCGCGGGTTCTGCCGCGTGGAGGCTTTCTTGACGTGGAGAACAGTCACAGCCGGATTGTAGTAGATCTTCCAGCCAGCATCCTTCATGCGATACGCCCAATCGAGATCCTCCCCGTACATGAAGAAGCTTTCGTCCATCAGGCCGACTTGCAGGATAGCCTCCTTGCGGACCAACATGAAGGCACCGACAACGGAGTCTACCTCGGCGACCTGGGTGGGGTCGAGGTATGTCAGGTTGTAGCGACCGAAGCGA
>JASFVG010000428.1:0-4269 GCA_050049955.1 Anaerolineae bacterium
ATACCAAGAAACAGCCTGATCTTGCTGTCCGGCCCTCCAGGGGCGGGGAAGTCCACCCTCTGCCATCAAGTCGTGCTCAATGGCCTGGCCATGGATCGACCGGTCATCTTCGTCACCACCGAGCAGGGCCCTGCTGAGATCGCAGGAGTCCTGAGAGAAAGGGGTATGGGGGTGCCCCCGCCCGGTGCGCTCCATTTCGTCGACGCCTTCAGCCGGACCGTGGGCGTGGAAGCTCCGGAACGACCAGACACGACCCATGCAAACTGCATGGACTTGAACAGCATCAGCATCGCCATCACACGGCTGCAGGAGAGGATGGGTGAGACGCGGATCCTGCTCGCGTTCGATTCGCTCACCTCCCCCTACCTGCTCAGCGGAACTGAGGTTGTCCGCTTCATGCAGCTGTTCTTGTCCCGGTTAGCCGCCAAGGGGAACTCCGTCGTGGCCTTGATGGACGAGGGTTGCGGCAAGGAGGAAGACCTGGGTGCCATGATGAGCGTGGCTGACGGCATCATCCGGACGGAGATCGAAGATGGCCTCAGGTTCATCAACGTCGTTAAGCACCCCAAGGTGACGCCGACGAGGATTCGGGTTCCCATGACCCCCGCCCTTGCGCTCGATGCACGCATCTTCGATCCGGCTGCGTTGAGACAGTTCACTCTTGCGATGCTGAGGGGAGAGGAAACCATGAAGAGGGGGGAGATTGGAGACTATGTGAACCTGTTCTGGCCGAACCTGGCGAGATGGAGTGGCATGCTCTGGGACCCCAAACGCTTCCCCACAATGACATACGAGCTAAACAAGGATGACTATCCCGCCATGTTCAGACTGAGCAAGAGGGACAAAGAAGTGTTTCACGCCATATTTCCATGGCGCATGAGATTGATGCTCAGATTCGTGCCCGGGAATCTGAGCAGGGTGAAGGACATGAAGAAGCCAATGCATTCGCGGGCGCGTACGATCATGCCCGAGCGCGTGGGGATCATCGAATACGTCGAGGATGCCTCCACGACGGATGAACACTACGTTCGCGTGTATGAAAGCGCTGACTGCTGGGGATTCAAGGATGTCGGCACGAGCACGGCTCACTATCTGCCCCCTTTGATCGCGGGCATGTGCAAGGCGCTTGAGGGTCTGAAAGGACTTGACAGGGACTGGAATGCTATCGAGACAAAGTGCGTAGGGCTTGGAGATCCCTATTGCGAGTTCAAACTTGTGCCGGGGGAGATCGATGAGCTGGGGGGTTCTCTGGAGAAGGGCGGCTTCGCCACTGAGAAGATACATGACCGCTTGATGGAGCGACTGATGGGCTTTCTGCTGCAAGGGAGTCGGCTGGTAGAGAGGCCTGAGCTGGGTAGCGACATCCACCTGCATCCCGTCTTCCATGCCCTGGCCTTTCCCGCCATAGCTGGTGAGAGATTCAGGATGGCCCTGAGAATGGGAGGCGCCAAGTCCGGGAAGGAAGTGGGGGAGCGTCTGATGGATGCGGGATTGACTGAGCACGAGGCCATAGAGCGCGTCATCGGCTTCATGAATCACTGCAAGGTGGGAAAGGTCACCCTTCGGCCAGGTCCCTCCACCCTGGTCGGCGCAGGCTCAGGGCAGGCCCTGGGTGAGGCAATAAGGATCAGTGGCAACTGCGAGAGCGTCTGGAGCAAGTACTGGTCTACACAGGAAGTCAAGCAGTCCTCATGCTTCTTCACCACCGGCTTCCTGAACGGCATCTTCTCAGCCGTGAAGAACCAACACGTCCGCGAGACGAAGTGCATCGCTGCCGGGGACCCCTACTGCGAGTGGGAGATCGTCTAGCACGGTCCAGAGGCTATCAGACGCGACAACGGGGGCGACACAAGTGCAAGATCATGCGCGTACTGAGTTGAGGGTTTGGATCGGTTTCGCCGCGGGCACCTCCCTGGCCTTCCTGGTGACGCTGCTGCTATCTGACAGGATGACGCCGAGCCAGATCGAGGCCACGTGGGCAGTGGCCATGGCCGTGGGATACGTCAACCACGGGATCTGGCACGGGGACAAAGGGGTGGTTCTCAGCAGCCTGTTAGGCGCGGTGGTGGCGTTGATCAGCCTGGCGTTGGCGCCCAGGTTCACTCCGGCGGGGTGGATCGTGTTTGGCTGTGGGCTGGCGGCGACGGGCTTCTACACGGCCTCCAGGACAAGCGGTCACTCACGGACCCATGGTTTCGTCGGCGTCTACATCGCGTTGGGCGGGCTCATCCGGCTGCTCTCCGTCTATCTCCCGACCAGCTTCTATGCCGTCTGGATGGTATGGATGGTGCTGGTTGGCCTGGTATTCATAACCGTGGGCGCGGGCCTGGAAAACCCTATCATGAACCTGCTGGGCGCCGCGTGGATTCTGGCGTCGGTCGTCAGCTACACGTTCTATCCTGAAGCCATGTTCCTCTCGGTTGGGGCCGTTTTCGTCGTGGGAATCGTCGCGAACTTCCTCTACCTCTACAGGCTGCTGGGGAGAGCGCCGAGGATCGGAGAGCTGTTTTCCTACTCCGCCCGCGCGCTGTTCCTGAAGGGTCTGAAGAAGCCCATAGACCAGTACAGCGTGCTGGCGATCCTGATCAGGAACGTCGGGGCGGAGGACGTCATCCAGGACCTGCTGTCACGTCTGGAGCCACGGTGTGTTCCAATCGTCCTCCTGGGGCCAACCGCGCCCACGCAACTGACCGTGTCCGGGGCAGCGAAGATCGGTTGGGTGACCACGGTGTCGCGCGTAGCGCCCGTCGACTATGCTGTTCTTCCCCCAGAAGACCCGACGGCAGTCAGCATGTTTCTGGCCAAGCTCATGGCAGGGCTACCTAGGGACGCCAAACCCGTCATTCTGGGGGATTTCCTGGACAACATGATTCCCCACATGGACGAGGGCCCGTTCTACAAATTCTACGCTGACCTGGCCTCCGCGGCGAGGCTCTCGGGCCACACGGTGGTCTTCATCGCCAACGCGGACATCCACAGTGAGGTGGAGGTCAACGTGGTGAAGCGCTTCGCGGACGTGATTATCGAGAACAGGGAACGGGAGGTGAGGGGACGGCTCTTGCGAGAGATCCGTGTCAGCAATCGGGTGGATGACCTCTACACGGGCTGGGAGAGGACTTGACGTCTACTCGGGTATGAGCAACCCGATGGCGAAGCTGGCTACTGCGGCCAGGGTTCCTATGGCGAGCACCTCGATGCCGCTGCTGACCCAGCTCTTCCTGGTGAAGATGGCCTTGCTGGCCCCGACCCCAAACAAGGCAGCCAGACTGGCGAGAGCGGCCGTGACTGCCGCGACTGTCACGTCGAGGAAGGCGAAGGGGAGGATGGGAACAAGCGACCAGATGGCAAACGACAGGCCGGTGAGAACCGCGGCCTTGACCGGGGGCCAGGATTCCTCGCTGGTGAGGCCAACCTCCTCCCCGATGGTGTACTCTGCCTGCTGCTCGATGCCCGAGACCACTCTTGCGGTAACTGCCTCGGCCTCGGCTGCGCTGAATCCCTGTGTTCGGTAGAACTGGATCAGCTCTGCTCGCTCCTCCTCAGGGCTGCGCCGCTTCCTGATGCCCTTCCGTTCGTTCTGCTTCTCGGTGACCTCCTGCTCCGACTTGGAGGAGATGTAGGCCCCGGCACCCATCGAGATGGCTCCGCCAACCGCCCCTACTGCCCCGCTGAGGAGGATCAGCCGGCTCTGAGTAGCCGCCCCGTAGACGCCCGCAGTTAGCGCGAGTATCGATACCAGCCCGTCGTTGGCTCCGAAGATGACGTCGCGCACCCCTCCGCCGCCCCTCATCTCCCAGCCTTCCATACCCAGGACTTCCTTCTTGACGCGCTGGATGTGCAGGCGCTCGTCCGCTGCGATCCGGGTCCAGGTCGCCCCAGCTTCGCTGTCACTAAGGTTGCCAGCCAGGATGGAGAGCTGTTCGACGCTCTCGTCCTCGGCAATGATGGCCCATTCGAAGAACCCTCTGGTGCCCAGGATGCCCATCATGAGCCGTTCCCGCAGGGCAGGGAAACGCGCCCAGGCGCGCCTCTCACGTGTCCCTCCGACTTGCTCGATGCTACGGGAGAAGCCCTCGGCGTCCTCGGCTTCGCTGGCACTGATCTCGGCGAGTAGCCGGCTGGTTCTCTCGTCCTGGGCTTTCTTGACCAGCGTATCGTACGCGCGGGCCTGCATCAGCTTATAGGTGTGGACCTTCTCCGCCGCATCAAGGAGCGCGCGTCTTTCTGCACCTGTCATCCCGTCCATTGGTGTCCTCCCTCTGCCGAGCA
>JASFVG010000429.1:0-4264 GCA_050049955.1 Anaerolineae bacterium
CAACCCGCTGCTGTTCCGCTGGTACCTCTCCCCTCCGCTTCCGTTCTACCTGCTGTTCATCCTGGCCGGCGTATGGGCTGTCGCCGGAGACCTGAAGAGTCGCGCCCTTCGAACTGACCGTCCCGATGAACCGTCAGTCTTGCAGGCTGCGATCCTCGCGGCCTTTTCCCTCGCCGCGCTCGCCTTCACGCTGAACGCGTGGGAGCCGCACCCCGGCCACGGGCCCAACCGCCCCGCGCCGGAGATGGCCTGGTTCAAGCTCGAGCTGCTCTATGAACGGGCGGCGAACATCGTCCTGGACCACGCCCAGCCTGGCGACACTCTCTGCGCCGGGGATATCGGCGTGCTGGGATATCTCACCAGCTTGCCGGTTCTCGACACCGTCGGCCTGGTCACGCCGGAGTCAAGGAACTTCCATCCCGCCGATCCAGACATCTACGTCATCAACTACGCCATTCCGGTCGATCTTGTGCTCGCCTTGGACCCTGACTTCATCGTCATCCTTGAGGTCTACGGCCGACGAGGCCTAGTCGATGACGCCCGATTCCAGACTGGATACCGCCTCTTGGACAGGCTAGACACCGACATCTATGGCTCGGACGGGATGCTGATCTTTGCGGCCGCACCTGGATGACCTCCGCGATCAGCGCAGCTCCCTCCCTGTGTCATTGGCTCGTCTCAGCACAGCGCAGGTGTTGTTCCAGGAGTCATGGCAGGCGATAGGCTCGCCCCAGATCGGCACACACATCGAATCTGCCATAAACCGGGCCTGACAGAGCTGTCCTCGGAGCCCGGACTGCGCGGTCCGATCGAGGCCATAGCCAGTCTGCCGAAAAGCGGCGAGACGACTGCACACGGACGACTGCCCTCGTCAGGGTTTCGGACGCGGCCCAGCCGTGCCGAGTCGACGCCCGCAGGGTGTCGGACCGCGTTCCACCCACACCACTCCGCAGACCGGCGGATACGGTTGGATGGAGCCCGGCGGCCTGCGTGTCGACGAATCGGGCCCCCGGCAGGATCACGACAGCATAGAACCAGGTGTCCGAAACCCTTCGAGAGCAAAGAACCCAGCCGCATCGTACGACCCCGCCGCCGTTCTGTCCGGACAACACCGGGACTTACTGCTTCCGTGCATACGCGGTGAATAGGTCGCCCAGATTGATCGGCACCGCCTTGCCCCTGAGCCCCAGTTTCGTCACGAGCCACTCTGCCGGACGCCCGACGGGGGGCACGAGCGCCCCCACGCGATTCATCAGGTAGCCTAGTCGCAAGTAACGCCCCTGTGGCTTGTCACTGAGCACTTCAAAACCGCACATCTCGAGCATAGCCCGCAGGGCGTGTCGTGAGAAGTAGTAGATGTGCATCTCCATCAACCACGGCCAGCGCGGGCCCATCAGGCGCGCAAAGAGGCTCTCGATATCGATGGTGTGAACCACCAGCAGACCACCGGGCTTCAGCAAGCTGTAGACCCTCTCCAGCGCCCAACGAGGGTCGGCCAGGTGCTCGATCACGTCCCACATGGTCACCACGTGGAAATGGCCCGCCGGCAGGTCTGCCGTCGCCAGCGTTCCCTGGGCAACGTGTAGCCCTCGTGATCGGGCCTGCTTCACTGCCCAGCGGGATGGCTCCACGCCCCAGGCGTCCCACCCATGCCGGGCGGCAATCTCAACGAAGACCCCCGTATAGGCACCCACATCGAGCAAGGGGCGTCCCTCAGGCGACCCAGTGAGCCGTTCCAGCGGCTTCAGGTGGTGCTCGAATGTCAGGACACGCCCTTCTCGCTCCTCGACGTAGAGGGGGTCCTCCACAGCCTCATAGGTCTCCAGCATGTCACTGCCACCGGGGCGGGGATCGGTGTAGACCAATCCGCAGCGTTGGCACTTCACGATGGGCGGATGCGTGCCGTAGCCACTGTGGGTGCAGCGGAAGGCCCGCCAGTCCCCATCCCGTTCCAGCGTTGAGGGATAGAGCACCACACCGTCGTCGGCACCACACAGGTTGCAGCGTACGTGTTCCATCAGACCCTGGTAGCCTCCGGGATCGCGCGACGTCTTCGGCGTTGGAAAAACCGAAACCAATGCGCGCCGAGCAAGACCGCAGGGTAGGCCGCGTCAATCCACGCGATATCAAAGCCCCACCGCAAGCGAAGCAGCGGTGACCACGTTAGCACGTACGCTGCCAGTGCTCCTCTCCAATCGCTGAGAGCCAGGCAGTAGATCACAAGCGCCAGAACAACGTAGTGGTAGCCGAGCGCATAGGGTGTGATCAGCAGGTTCGTCGCCAGTGCGATACTCAGTGTCTGTTTGCTGAGACTCTCGCTTCGCGCAGCATAGACGAATCCCGCTACGGCTGCGAGTGACGCTAGGATCAGAGGCCAGCGAGGTACACCAAGGATAGATGCCCCTCGCCAGACCGTCGTCGTGACGTACGAAAGCGGAGGGTGGGCACGGAGATTGGTCCAGTAGCGAACGGGCCAGTCGAAGCCGACGAGAACCCCCGAAGCCGTAAGGGAGAGCAGCGGTAGACTGAATGCCTGGATCCAGTCCTTGACAGACCACCGTCGGATTGCCCAAAGGAAGAGAGCGATGACCAGAGCGACGTTCGTGGGCTTCAGCGACATGAGCCATAGCGCGACAGATAGAAGCACGGGGCGCCGGTTGGTAATGGCAAACCATCCTAGCGCAACACCCATCAGGATCCAGGCATCGATCTGCCCCCGGATCAGTAGGTCGAAGGTATGTGGGTTTGCCAGCGGCAGGGCCAGGGCGTAGACCGGAACGCGTTCCGATTGCCTGAACAGGTGGAGAGCCACAACCATGATGAGCAAAGACATGGTGTTCAGAAGTCCACTTCCCAGTTGGGGGGGCAGCAAGCTCAGGGGCGCCGTCAGGACCAAGATCCAAGGCGCATTGTAGAAACCCACGCTGTTTGCGTCGTAAAGCCGGGTGTCACCGTTCAGCCATCGCCTGCTCACCTCTCGATACGTGAAGTAATAGTCCGGCCCTACGGGCCATACTAGTGTCATGGTGGCCAATACCGCTCCAAGGACAGCGGCTGGTAGCAGCCAGGAAACCGTTCGAGAGAGTCGCGCTTCAGACAGTCTGATTGCCTCTCCTTGGTCGTGCTGGGGCGCGCGCCGCCGGCATAAGTCTGTGGCCCGGGCAGCATAGACGTCAACTGGACCCGAGGCGTCGAGGACGTGACCAGGCTCAGCCTAGCGACGTCTCAAGGCACAGCCGAGCTTGGGTGTGGTTCTCCCCGGCTTACGCTGGACCATCGTCACAGCCGTCGACATTGCAGCCGCAGTCTCACGACAGTCCACAATGCTTTGAGTATCTCATCCTGCGATATCTTGGAGACGCCCTGACGGCGGTTCTCGAACAGAATCGGCGATTCACCCACGCGCCAACCACGCCGCTGCACCCGGAACAGCATCTCGATCAGGAAGGAGTAGCCGTCCGCCTTGATCTGGTCCAGGCCCACGTCTTCAAGAACCTGACGGCGATAGCAGCGAAAGCCGGCTGTACCATCGTGGGCGTGCAACCCCAAGACCGCTCGAGCGAAGGCGTTGGCGCCATAGCTAAGCAGCTTTCGCCCAGTCGTGCAGCCACTCGTTCCGCCTCCCTCGACGTACCGAGAGCCGATGACGAGGTCGCAGCCACGGTCAACCCCAGCCACCATCTCCGGGATGTAGCGCGGGTTGTGGGAGAAATCGGCGTCCATCGTCAGGACAAGGTCCACTCCTGTGCTCAGGGCCCGCTTGAAGCCAGCGACGTAGGCCGTGCCAAGCCCCAGTTTGCCGGAGCGATGGATCACTGTGACGCGTCCGGGGTGCTGGCGCGCCAAACCATCAGCGATCTCACCGGTACCGTCAGGCGAGTTGTCATCAACCACGATCACGTGAATATCCAGGGGCAGCGCAAGCAGCTGAGTAACCAGAGACGCAAGGTTCCCCTTCTCGTTGTAGGTGGGTACGATGACGGTCACGCGTGGCGGAGGCTGGGGATCATCCATGGTCACACTGGTAGTTGACTCTCATTGATTAGGAGTGCAAGCGTCGCCAGCCAGGCCTGGATGCGCCGGCTGACTCCTGGGTTGCCCTCTTCCATCACGACGGACCGGCCGCGGTTCCAGAACGGTACCGGTCGTTCACTGTCTCCATCTTCCTCTTCAACTCGTGCCGGAGCGCATCCGCAAGAGGCTTCTTAGAGCGGTAGAGATTCTCCATCTCTTCAGGGTCGTTCGTCAGATCAAACAGCTCGTA
>JASFVG010000430.1:0-4255 GCA_050049955.1 Anaerolineae bacterium
TCAGGTCCGGATTCTCAGCTGCTCCAGCTTCTCGGCTGTCGGTACGCCGCGCTCGTCCCATCCCCTTAGCCGATAGTATTCGGGGAGCATGTCGTTCACATCGACCGTGTGCCCCATGCCATCAGGGAGAGTAGCCATGCGCTCCGGCAAGGTGTCGTGAGCACCGTCCATCCCCTCGCGGACATTCCACATGCGCTCAAGGTTGTTGATCCGCTCGCCGATCTCATAGACCTTGGCGGCGTCCACGTCCATGCCCGTGGCGATGCTCACCGCTTTGCCGTACAGCTCGACGCTGATTCCGAGGTCTACGGTGAACATGCACATGATGATCGAGTCGATGATCGCCGTGGAATCTTGCATCTTCTTGGTCAACGCAGGCTTGGGTCCTATGTCGAAGCGATCGTAGTCTCCCAGGACACCCAGGAACTCAGCGGCGATTGTGAACGCCTTGTTGTGGTCTGCGCCTCGGGCGGTGGTCGCTAGATTGAGCGCCATCCCTGTGAAGCTGCGCGGATCGTAGGCCGTGACCTCCATGCCCTTGCTGTGCATCGCGTACTTCGGGGCATCGCCGCCGATCTCCTCGGCTGCAGCGCGCGAACCCTGGGACAGAAGCGCCCCAATACCGGGTTCGCGGTTGCCCATCTTCTGGATGAGGGGTACCAAGACGTCCGCATTGCCCCAGGTTAGGTCGAGCCCATCACAGTCCTCGCGGTTCAGGATTCCCCGCTGGTAGAGCTCCATGGCGAACGCAATGGTTGCACCCGCCGAGATGGCATCCAGCCCCATCCGGTCGCACACATCGTTGGCCACGATCAGCGCCTCGATATCGTCGATCCCGCAGTAGGTGCCCATGGCACAGATGGGCTGGTGCTCCAGACGCTCTGTGGCGAATTTCCGGGAGTACGTCTCGTCGCCGATCTCCACTTCGACGACGCTGCAGCAGACCACGGGGCAATCCGCGCAGGCTTCGGATCGCACGACGTACTCGGCAAGCACTTCCCCAAGGAGATTCTCGGCGCCCTCGAAGTAGGTTTCCTGGAAGTTACGGGTGGGCAACCCCTTCGCCTGGTTGATGGCGCCTAGCATACCTGTGGTCCCAAACTGACGAAAGCCGCCGCGTATCGGGTTCTCGAGGATGGTGTCGTGCAGGAACCGAGCCTCCCTAACAAATTCATCGTAGGGCAGACCCACCTCGACACCGCCCGTCCCTCGAACTGCCACGGCCTTCAGCTTCTTGTAGCCCAGGACAGCGCCCTCGCCGCCCCGCCCCGCCATATGCTGCTCATGGGCCGTTGCGGCGAGGGGGCTCAGGTTCTCGCCACCCGGCCCGATGGCCGCAATCTGGAATTCCGGGCCCAGCTCATCCTTCAGGGCCTCCTGGGTGTCTATGGTGTCCTTTCCCCAGAGGTGGGCTGCCGGACGGATTTCCACGTCATCGTCGTTGATGTATAGATACACCGGCTCACTTGAGGCACCACTGATCAGAATGCCGTCGTACCCGGCAAACTTGAGCTCAGGAGCCAGGTATCCGCCGACGTAGCTGACGGATAGCGTATTGTTGAGGGGCGACTTGGTCCCAATGCCAAACCGGGAGGTCGTCGGAACCAGCGTGCCGGCAGCAGGGCCCGTGATGAAAAGGACCTTGTTCGCCTCTGATAGGGGCTCGATTCCGGGCTCGATGGCGTCGTACAGGATGCGGGTCGCGAGCCCCCTTCCACCAATGTACAGCTCGACCGTCTCATCATCCAGCAGCATCTCGCCGATGTGGCGCGTCGTGAGATCGACCGTCAGGATCTTCCCAGTGTAGCCTTTGTACTTCATCGCGAGCCTCCCTCGGCACCATTCAGGCTGAGCACCCCCTCGGGGCACCACTGGATGCACAGGGGCTCCCCACCGCAGAGGTCGCAGATAACCACCGCCTCCGATTCCTCGTCCCATGCGACGGCTTGCACTGGACATACGTCTACGCACGCCAAGCAGGCGGTGCACTCCTCAAGCGTGAACTTGACGACGCCATTCTCCAGCATCAGCGCTTCCGTCGGACACGCCTCGATGCACAGCTGGGTGTCGCAACCCTCGCAGAGGTCGCAGACGTGGAGCTCGACGGGCCCGAAGCGCTCACTCCGGCTGACCCGGATTGCCGCAGCCGTAGGCTTGATCTGCCTAACAGCTCGGAAGGAGCATACCCACTCGCACAGGTGACAGTTGACACACTTCTCGATCTCGTAGTTGATCATTTCCGCTCTCTCCTAGAAAGCCTCCATTGCGGCGGCGACACCACCACCCAGCTT
This sequence comes from Anaerolineae bacterium, assembly GCA_050049955.1. Classification (GTDB taxonomy): domain Bacteria; phylum Chloroflexota; class Anaerolineae; order B4-G1; family B4-G1; genus SKLM01. The sequence goes on from JASFVG010000430.1 coordinate 2,292, forward strand.
GACCGGATAGCCCATGTCGTCAAGGGACTTCTCGAGGGCTGCCAGCGCTACCATCACGTACATCGGATCCGCCACCTTGCCCATGTGGCCGATTCGGATGAGCTTCCCCATCAGATCCTTGAAACCGGGTGAGATCAACACGCCGTACTCTCGATACATATGCATGCGCAGCTCTTCATCATCTACACCCTTCGGGGTCTTGATGGCCGTGACACACGGCGTGCAGATATCGTCTCGAGCCGGCCAAATCTCCAGTCCCATCCCCCGCACGCCCGCCCGGCACATGGCGGCTGCAGACGCATGCCTCTCCCAGACGTTCTCCAGACCCTCCTCGAGGATCTGTTGCAGAGCCTCGTGAAGGGCGACGACTTCGTTCGTGAATATGGTGTAGGGGAACTTGCCCGTCTCCAGATAGATCTCCTTCCAGTCCAGCATGCTCAGGTAGGAGTACCGAATAGGGGGATCGTGCTTCCTCATCGCGTTCCAGCCGTCCTCGCTGACAGAGATCAGTGCCAGCCCCGGGGTTGAGGCGATGCACTTCTGCGGGCCGACCACGCAGATGTCGAAGCCCCATTCATCAGGCCGAATGTCTACGCCGGCCATCGAGGATACCGCATCGACGATCGTGACTACGCCAAACTCCTTGGCAATTGGGCAGATCTCCTCCACAGGGTTGAGCGTGCCCGAGGGGGTCTCCGAGTGCACAACCGCCAGGTAGCTGATGTCCGGGTTCTCCATCAGAACCTTCCTGACGTCAGCAGGATCGATCACCTCGTTGTAGGGTACCCGGATCTCGATCGGTTCTGCACCGTACAGCTCTATGTACCAGGCGTATTCGTGCCCGAAGGTCCCGGACACGAGATTGAGCACCTTATCGCCGGGCTGGAAGCAGCAGGCAGCTGCCGCCTCCAGGCCGAGCAAGGCCTCTCCTTGCATCATGATCACGTCCTGCTCCGTCTGGAACACTTCCTTGAGCATGCGTGTCGTCTCGGCGAAGATCTCCTTGAAGTCAGGATCGTAGTGGTAGTAGACCGGCCTGGAGAGCGCACGCAACGTCCTGTCCGTCGCCTCGATCGGGCCACCTGTCAAGGTGAAGTTCGCGGTGCGTGATACATCCATCTGTTCCGCCTCCCTATGGCTTCATTCCTGTGCCAGCTCACGGCAGCGGGCACCTCTCTTGACAATGCCATCCAGCGATACTGCGTCACCAATCCCACCTGACGGAGCGTCCCTGGCATGGCACTCCCTTCTAGCGACTCGGTACATCCCTGTGTACCTGGTTCTGCTAGCGGGCTGCCTGCAAGGTCTTCTGCCTTGCCTCCACCACTTCCATGCCCACCTCCCGGCGTCGTCCGAGCGACGTCTGGGGCGGGATCTCAAATGTGAGGGCCTGCGGCTCGCAGTAGCCAACACACAGCGGATCGCCGTCACATAGATCGCATTTGAAGGACTGTTTCAGGTCGGCGACATAGGCTATGGCGCCAAAAGGGCAGGCCACCATGCACATTCGGCAGCCGATACAGAGATCCCCATCGATCACCAGCGCCCCAGTGGCGACCTCTCTGGTGATGGCGCGGACGGGGCAGACTGCCTCGCACGCTGCCTCCTCACACTGCTGACAGATCATGGGCACGTCGAGACCCTCCGCTTCCCATTTCACCACCTGGACCGCCGACTTCACTGGATTGCACTCGCCGAAGTGCTTCAGCGAGCACACGGTCTCGCAGATCCGACAGCCGGTGCACTTCTCATAGTCGGCTACAAGGAGTTTGTGCACTTCTCAGCCTCCCGTTATTCACCTGTACAGAGCCTCGCGCTCGAACCCAGACGGCGCTGTCCGGGGCATCGACCGCGTTCACTCGACTTCCCGATCCAGAAGTCCTTCCATATCGTCAGCGATTGGTTCCAGGCCCAACCCCCTCAACGCCTCCGGCGCCGGAATCCCCGACTGCACGTCCCATCCA
>JASFVG010000431.1:0-4234 GCA_050049955.1 Anaerolineae bacterium
TCTACCATGCTGGCATCTTCCTGGTGGATGACCCTGGGGAATTCGCGGTACTGAGGGCTGCGTCGTCGGAGGGCGGACAGGGGATGCTGGAGCGCGGACATAGGCTACGGGTGGGTCAGGTGGGCATCGTGGGCTACGTCGCTGGATCCGGCGAACCCCGTATAGCCCTGGATGTGGGTGAGGATGCGGTCTTCTTCGACAACCCCAGTTTGCCCCATACGCGCTCGGAGATGGCGGTCCCACTGAAGATCAGAGGGGAGATCATCGGTGTGCTGGATGTTCAGTCCACTGAGGAGTCGGCCTTCGACGAGCAAGATGTGGCGGCCCTGCAGACGATGGCCGATCAGGTGGCGGTGGCTATCGAGAACGCCCGCCTGTTGGAAACCAGCCAGCGCGCCCTCCGGGAGCTGCAAATGGCTCAGGGTGAGCAGGTCCGAAGGGGGTGGGAACGTGGAAGGCGGGCTCCCGCATTTGAGTACGATCGGGTTGACGTGAAGCCCTCTGAATTCCGCTCAGTTCCTGTCATTGACCGGGCTCTAGACTCAGGTGGTGTGGAAGCGATCGAAGAACCGGGTAATGGACGTTCAGCGCTTGCGGCGCCGCTTCTCCTCCGGGACCAGACGCTCGGTGCCATCACGTTGGAAGAGAGCGACGCGGGGCGCGCGTGGACCGAGGACGAAATGAGTCTGGTGAAGGAGGTGAGCGACCAGGTCGCGTTGGCGCTAGAGAGTGCGCGTCTCTTCGAAGAGGCCCGACTCCGCGCCCACGAGCAATCCGTGCTGAGTGACCTGGGACGTGCTCTCACCGCTCAACTGAGTGTTGAGGAGATCCTACAAGAGGCGCATCAGAGGGCATCAGACTTGGTCGACACGACCAACTTCTTTGTTGGACTCTACAATGCGGACACTGATCGCATCGCTGTCCATCTAGACACGGGCAGCACCCAGGCCGACCAGCGCATCGAGAATGGCTATGCTAATCAGGTCCTGTCCAACTACGTTGTGCGCACACGCCGACCCGTGCTGCTGCCGAGCAACGTCCGCAAGTGGCTGTCCGAGCACGGGATCAAGTCGGTTCGGCAGGCACCAGAGTCATGGCTCGGTGTCCCACTCACGGTGGGTGAAGAGGTCCTGGGCATCATGGCGGTCCAGAGCTATTCCGGCGAGCTGGCATACGACGAGCATGACTTAGGCCTGTTGACAACAGTGGGCAGCCAGACAGCCATTGCCCTACAAAGTGCCAGGCTTTTCGAAGAGGCGCTGGAGACGGCGGAGCGGCTCAGAGAGGTGGACCGGCTGAAGAGCCAGTTCCTCGCGAACATGTCGCACGAGCTGCGCACGCCTCTCAACTCGATTATCGGGTTCTCTCGCGTCGTCCTCAAAGGCATTGATGGCCCTATAACCGATCGTCAGAGGGAAGACCTAGAGGCAATTCACAGCAGTGGGCAGCATCTCCTGGGACTGATTAATGATATCCTCGACGTGTCGAAGATCGAGGCTGGTAAGATGGAACTCGACTTCGAGACGGTGGACCTGAGGGAGATGATCAATGGCGTCATGTCCACAGCGGTCGCCCTGATGAAGGACAAGCCCATCGAGCTGCAGCGCGCTATCTCGGACTCCCTGCCGCTGATCACGGCCGACGAGCGTCGCGTGCGGCAGATCTTGCTCAACCTGGTATCCAACGCTGCCAAATTCACCGAGGAAGGGTTCATCTGCGTTGGAGCCCAGGTTGAGGGTGGTGAGGTCATCCTGTCGGTCGCGGATACGGGTATCGGCATCGACCAAAAGGAGAAAGAGCGGATCTTCGAGCCTTTCACCCAGACCGACGCCTCAACGACTCGTGAGCACGGTGGAACCGGACTGGGCTTGACGATCAGCCGTTCGTTCGTGGATCTGCACGGAGGTCGTATCTGGGTCGAAAGCGAACCTGACGAAGGCTCCACCTTCTATGTCGCGCTCCCGATCGAGGGGCCGGACTCGAGAACGATTGGCATTGGAGCGTCAGAGGTAGAACTCGAGGCTCCGCCGGCTGAGATGACGCCCGAGGCCGAGTCCGGTCAACTCGTTCTCTGCGTTGACGACGACACCGGCGTGATCAACCTCTATCGCCGCTACCTCAACCAGCGCGGGTACCGCGTGTTCGGATTGACGGATTCGAGACGCGCGCTCGACGTAGCAAAGCGCCTCCAGCCCTATGCCATGACCCTGGACGTGATGATGCCACGGAAGGACGGCTGGGAAGTGCTCCAGGAACTGAAGGCTGACCCAGCAACCAGCGATATCCCGGTGATCATCTGCAGCATCATCAGCGAGGCCGAGCGAGGAATGAGTCTGGGTGCGGCAGACTATCTGGTGAAGCCCATCATGGAGGAAGATCTCGTGGCGACGCTGGATCGGTTGGGGCGGACCGCCGGCACGCACCACGTCCTGGTGGTCGACGATCACCCGGGGGACCGATCGTTGCTGCGGCGGATCATCGAGAGCGGAGGGCGGTATCGGGTCATAGAGGCAGCTGGCGGCAGGGAAGCCATAGATCTGGTCAAGAAGCACCATCCGAGTATAATCATCTTGGACCTGATGATGCCGGAGGTAGACGGTTTCGCGGTCCTTGAGTATGTCAAGTCGGATGCTGCGACGCGCTCGATTCCAGTCGTGGTCGTCACCGCAAAGAACCTGACGGAGACCGATCGCCAGCGCTTGAGCCATCGCGTGGAGGGTCTGATCCTGAAAGGCGTGTTGAAGCAGGAGGAGCTGCTTGAGGAAATGGCCACCGCCCTGCACAGGATTGCTTGACCCCCGACGGGTGAGGTGTGCTTTGCCTCTGCTGGCCTGATGGGCTGCGGCAGCCCGCTGTGCGGTACGATCCAAATCACTTGCCACGCTTTCTTGAATGGCCCTCGTCTCGGCTAACAACCTAGCGAAGTCCTTCGGCGCGCACGACGTCTTCGCCCAGGTGTCGTTCACCATTCCCCGGCAGGCGCGCATTGCCCTGGTCGGCCCTAATGGCTCCGGCAAGACGACTCTGCTGCGTCTAATCGCCGGATGGGATTCGCCAACCGCTGGTGCCGTCCATCGAGCTCGCGGCACCCGAATTGCCTACCTTCCCCAGCAGGCAGACCAGTTCCTCGACGAAGACAGCTCCCTGTTGCAGTCCATGCGGGATGTATTTGCAGATCTTCTGGCGCAGGCGGCGCAACTCGAGAGCCTGGAGGCCGCCATGGCTGATTCACCCCCGTCGGAGGAGGCGCTACGGCGGTACGGTCAAACGCTGGAGGCCTTTGAGAGGTCAGGGGGCTACACCGTCACGCATCGGATTGAAAGGGTACTTGTGGGGTTGGGTTTCGAGCAGGAGGACTTCGAGCGCCGCGTCGGTGAGCTCAGCGGGGGACAGAAGACGCGGGCTCTGCTGGCCCGTCTCCTGTTGGAGGACCCGGACGTCCTTCTACTCGACGAGCCGACCAATCATCTCGATCTGGCGGGGACAGAATGGCTGGAGGACTACCTGGCCTCACGTCCGGGCGCCATGGTGGTTGTGGCACACGACCGTGCCTTCCTGGATTCCTGCGCGGAGGATGTGTGGGAGTTGGATTGGGGGCGCCTGGAGCAGTATCACGGTAACTACACCTCCTACGTCGCGCAGAAAGCCGAGCGCGTGACGCGCCAAGAGGATCTATACGAGCGACAGCAGGCTACGATTCGACGGACAGAGGATTTCATACGTCGTAACATCGCCGGGCAACGCAGCACTGAGGCGAAAGGGCGTCGGAAGCGCCTGGAGAAGCTCGAGCGGCTTGAGAAGCCAAAGGTCCACCGCCCAGTGGGTTTCGCCCTGAACGATGCTCATCGCAGTGGTGATCTGGTGATCGGTCTCTATGGATTGTCCGTCGGCTACGAGAGGGCCGGGGGCGGAGAGGAAGTTCTTCTCACCGTGGACGAGCTCGAGCTGCGTCGAGGAGACTCGGTGGCGCTCCTGGGTCCCAACGGCAGTGGAAAGACCTCGCTGGTTCGCACCATTCTGGGTGAGATCCGTCCGTTGGCGGGCCGTGTGCGTATCGGCGCCAACGTCGATATCGGGTACTTCCCACAGGGGCACACGGACCTCGATCTCGAACGGACGGTGCTCGATACCATCCTGGACGCGAGCACTTTGGGGATTGGCCGCGCGCGGGACTTTCTCGGGCGCTACCATTTCTTCGGCGATGACGTCTTCAAGCGCGTAGGCGATCTATCGG
>JASFVG010000432.1:0-4230 GCA_050049955.1 Anaerolineae bacterium
CAAACAGCTTCTGCTCGGCCTCGGGCACCCGGCAGAGCGGACTCCCGATTGCCTGTCAGGTTTGCCCGCCGCGCGGACGGCGATGTCAGAGTCTGGCGCGCAATCTCGGTTCTCAGTGGCCAAGCGGCCGGCCAGAGATCTTGGCACCGTGAGAGAGCGTGCGATTGGGTAGCATCGAAGAGGCAATCGGTATGTGTGGTTGGACCGCTAGGCGTCGGCGCTATCTCGGACTGCTATCCCTGGCGCTGCTGGTGCTCGTTCACAGTTGTCCGGTCTTGCAGCCCATCCCCGGGGCGGACTCGGGCACGTTCCTGTACGCCGGCAGGAAGGTCCTGGAGGGACAAACACCCTACAGGGACGTGTGGGATCACAAGGGCCCGCTGGTCTTCTACCTGGACGCGCTGGGGCTTCTGATCGGCGGCGATTCGCTCTGGGGGGTCTGGTTCCTGGAGCTGGCCTTCGTGGCGGCGGCCGCCTGCCTGGGCTACGCAGCGCTGAGGCAGGCCTTTGGGGGCTTCGCCGCGGCCTTCGCGTCGGCGGTGTGGCTCATCCATCTGCCCGTCGTACTGCTGGGCGGCAACTTCACCGAGCAGTTCGCGCTGCCGTTCCAGTTTGGGGCACTGTATCTCTTCGAGCGGGCGGAGTCAGCCAGCGCTGTCCGCCAGCGAACGGCACTCTACTTCCTGGTTGGCACCAGCGCCGCGGGCGCCGCGCTTCTGCGCCCCAACCTGATCGGCGTGCACGTTGCGGTGGCCGCGTTCGTGGTGCTCTCCAGCGCCCTGAGCCGTACATGGCGGGATCTTCTTCGCGTGTCCCTTGCCATGTTCCTCGGAGCGGCAGTCGTTCTCGGCGCCGTGGGGGCGTTCTTCGCCAGCAGAGGTGCGTTGGGAGGGCTCATCGACGCGATGTTCCTCTACAACTTCGAATACGTTGCGACGCCGTGGATGAACAAGGCGCGCTCCTTTTTCGAGGGGGTGTACGGTTTGTGGGGCATCTGTTCCCTGGCGATGGCGGCGTGGGTGATGGGGTGGTTGCGAGCGGTAACTGGCGATCGAGATGCCAGGCAGAATCCACTGCTGCTGCTGGCGCTGATCGCCCTACCATTCGAGTTTTTCATGTCCAGCTTGTCCGGTCGGTGGCACTTCCACTACTTCATGGCGTGGCTGCCCGCCCTGGCGGTCCTGGTGGCCTACTTCTCGTCGTCGGTGCTCGGGAGCCTGAAACCGCAGACCATCTCCGTCCTGGGGCGGCACGTGAGCGCGGCTCACGTCTGGGCACTGGCCCTCACCCTGGCAGTCAGCCTGGTTCCCATGGCGAAGATGGCCTATGCGGTACAGAAGGCCTCCGAGGATGCGGCTAGAATCCTCCCAGTTGTGGATTACGTCGCTGCGGAGACCGGCGTGGATGACTACCTTCTGATCTGGGGCACCGGCGCACGGATCAACTTCCTTGCGGGCAGGGACTCCCCGACTCGGTTCGTCTACCACCACCTCGTCCGCCCAGGCTACCAGAGCGCAGCCACGATGGAAGAGCTGCTGAGCGAAGTGGCGGAGAAACGACCAGTGATTGTGGAGACGGCCGCCGGGACGCGGATCTCTGCCGAGGGGAGCAGCGCCTCAGGCGGGAATCGAGAGCTCTCTGCAGGACTCTCGGCACTAGTCAAGTACGTCAGGTCCAACTACGAGGTGATCGGCACTGCGGGGCCTGAGCGCTGGCCTGTCTACCGGCACAAGGAGGCTGTCCCTGACTGATGGGCGCGCCGTCACGACCGGCGCTCTTTCGGCCGGGCATGGGGCGGTTCTCAATGAAGCCAGGCGCCCGGGTCGCCAGACGTCCCGTGCTAGCCAGCTAGGCCCTTCTCTCAGTTGACCACGAACATGAGGCAGCCATGACACGAATCCAAGAGAAGCGAATGGTCGCCCTCCTGCTGGCGTTCAGCTTCACTGTGCACGTCCTGTTCGCCCTGCTGACCGGCCCTCCGAACTTCTGGGAGCACTACACCGGGACCAAGTACATCGAGTTCGCTGAGAACATCGTTGGTGGCCGCGGATATCCGGAGCCGCTGCGCACCGTCCCGCTGTATGGACTGGCACTGAGCGGCTTGCTCTGGATCTTCGCCCGTGCATCGCTGCCCGTCCTGCTGCTCCACGCCGGTTTCGGGCTGACCACCACCTACTTGACCTACCGGATCGGCCGGGCCCTCTTCTCTCCCCTGGTGGGGCTGCTCGCCGGCTTGCTGATCTCCGTGCATCCCTACCTGGTCAAGCTCACGATGCAGATCATCGATACCGGGCCCTCGGTGGCCATGACGAGCGTGGCTATGTGGCTCATGGTCCGGGCGTGGCTGGACGAATCATGCAAGCCAGCACGTTACGCCCTTGCCGGGGTGGGCTTCGCCCTCGCCGCCCTGGTACGACCGGTAGCGGCCGTGGCGGCGCTGGCCCTGGCAGCGGGCGCCTTCGTCCGCCACGGGCTGGAGGGGAGGTCGCGCCGTGCCGTGGCAGCCGCGGCGGCGCTGCTCCTGGCGTGGGCGGCCGTGATGAGCCCCTGGTGGATCCGCAACTACCTGGCATACGGCAGGTTCATACCCTTGACCGCCCACGGTGGCCTCAACTTCCACAAGGGCCACACGATGTACTACGACAGGGTCCACCCAACCTACGATACCGACCACTTTCGCTACACCGACCCTGTCGAGACGGTCAATGACGATCCCAGCGGTGCGTTGAGGAGCGCTGCCCGGAAGCGAGCAGGTGTCAAGTACATTCGCGAGCATCCGCTAAAGGCGCTGGCCACGGACCTGCGCAAGATCGTCTGGCTCTACGGGTGGCACAAGGTGCCGCGCTCTCTGATCAATAGCGACCCGTATTGGGACCCAGAGTTGCATAGGGTGATTGAGACCGGGAACCCGAGGCCGGCCCCCCAGGACATCATCTACTCGGCGTACTGGGTTCCCGTGCTGTTGCTCTTCCTTCTGGGCCTGTTGTTGTCGCGACAAAGGTGGCAGAGGCTTATTCCCATCTACCTGGTCATCCTGGCGAACGCGGCCACGGTGGCTATGGCGTTTGCGGATACGCGCTATCGGCTGGAGGTTGAGCCCTGTATCGTGGTGCTGTCCGCCCACGGGGCAGTACGAGCGTTGGGCGTGTTCGGCCTCCGCCTGGCGGGCCACGGGAAGGCGATCGGCCGCCAGCTGGATGTGGGGCAGCTGAACTAGCAGCTAGCTCCATGACTAGGACTCGAGGGCAGGAGGCGGTCTCGGATGCACCGAGGGCTTAGCAGGGGATTCGTCTACCCAGTGTACGAAGCAATATCCGGTCGGCGGATTCTGTCCAGGCTCGCACTGCTGGAGCAGTCGCAGTGGTGGTCTGCGGCCGATATGGCCGCCTGGCAGCGGGACCGACTGGCCGAGCTGGTTCACCACGCCTACGCCACCGTGCCGTACTACCGTAGCCTTTTCGATGGCGCCGGCATCTCCCCCGGCGACGTCCGAGCCACAGGCGACCTGCGCCGCCTGCCGCTTCTGTCCAAAGCCGTTATCCAGGATCAGCATGCAGACCTGGTCAGCACGGCGTATTCGCCCGCCCGCCGCATCCCGAACCACACCGGCGGATCGACGGGCACGCCCATGCACTTCTGGCAGGACCAACGACAGCGCGATTGGGGCAGCGCCAGCAAGCTGCGATTCAACCGCTGGGCGGGATGGGATTTCGGACAGCGCACGCTGCGGCTCTGGGGCCATCCCCGCGATCTCAAGGCAGCACAGTCGCTGAAAGGCAGGATACGCGCTCTAGCCCTGAACGAGTACACCTTTGACGCGTTTGGATTCTCGACGGACGACATGGCGGACCTGGTGGCATCTCTGCAGCGCTACCGGCCCCACATCATCCTGGCCTACGCGTCGATGGTGACCCATTTCGCCGTCTATCTCGAGGAGCAGGGGTTCGACGATATTCCGTCCCCCGACGGGATCATCACATCGACCGATATGCTCTTCCCGCATCAACGCGAGCTCGTGGAGCGCCAGTTCCGTGCGAAGGTATTCGACCGCTATGGCTGTCGCGAGGTGTCCGTCATAGCTGCCGAGTGCGGCGAGCACACGGGGATGCACGTCAGCGCGGATCGGCTGATTGTGGAATTCGTCGATGGGAAAGGAGACCATGTGGCACCCGGCGAGCCCGGCCGCGTCGTGATCACCGATCTATTCAACTACGCGATGCCCTTCATCCG
>JASFVG010000433.1:0-4194 GCA_050049955.1 Anaerolineae bacterium
CACTGAGGCCGTGTCGCTCTAGTACGTCTCGTGCATCGGCCACGCTGGTCAGGTCAGGGACGGTGGGGCCGGAGGCAATGACGTCCAGGGGATCGCCGACCACGTCCGAGAGAATCAAGGTCACGAGCTGAGCCGGGGCAGCCAGCCGAGCCAGGTTGCCTCCCTTGATGCCCGAGCAGTGCTTGCGGACGGTATTCATCTCGTTGATCGTCGCGCCGGAACGAAGCAGAGCACTCGTCACCCGCTGCACATCGTCGAGCGAGAGACCGGGTGCTGGAAGGGTCAGAAGCGCTGACCCACCGCCAGAGATCAGGCAAATGACCAAATCCCGCTCAGTCGCCTGCCGAGCCAGATCTGCAACGGCCTGCGCCCCGCGCACTGAGCTCGCGTCGGGTACCGGGTGCCCGGCTTCGATGACGCGCACGGTCGAATGCGACCAGCCCCGGGCATGCCCGTATTTGGTGACAATCGCACCGCGACTGAGCCATGCCCCCAGGATGTCGACCAACGCCGAGGCCATCGACACGGCCGCTTTCCCGCCGCCGATGATGGTGAGTCGCTCGTAGGAAGAGAGGTCATAGCGCCGGTCCGCGACGACAAGCTCGGTTCCTTCGCGACGCACGTGTCGGTGAACCGCGGCCGCCGGATCGACTGCAGCCAGCGCAGCCTGCTGCAACTCGGCGGCTGCAGCTCGTAGGCCCGGTTCCGACATGCTAGGCTCCTTCAGGGCATCAGGTCGGCCAGAAGTAGGTCGATAGGCGATTGATGGCCCTCCACCGGCTAGCCAAACAGGCGAGGCAGGAAGCGGCCCGTCTGCCCCATATAGCCACGATAGTCGTCGCCAAACGACTCAAGCAGCATGGCCTCCTCCTCAGAGACACGCTGGACGATCAGGAGCGAATAGACAAGTCCCAACGCGCCAATCAACCAGTTTGCGGTGAGCAACGCGCTGGTGGCGAGCAAGGCGAAGAAGGACGTGTACATCGGATGCCGGATCCACCCGTAGACACCCTTTCCGACGAGCCGATGATCGTCCAGCGTCTTCAGGGTCGCGGTGAAGCTAGTTCCCAGGGTACGATGCGCCGCATAGCCCAGCCAGACGGCAGTCATGCCTAGGGCGACACCAGCCCAGCGCAGGAAGAGCGGCAGAGGGAGGCTTGCCCAGGCGATCCAAGCGGGGTTGATCGCCCACGCCACTGCCAGCAGGTCCGCCCCGATGCCGCTGATGCCCATCAATGCAAGTCTCACTCGGCTCTCGCGCACGTTCCGTAGCTCTGTTTCGCCCGGAGCTGCAGCTCGGCTAGCTCTCCAGCGATAGTAGAACCGCGGCAGGATGTAGGCGCCCCCTACAGTCAGGAGCGCCACACGAAACACCATCTCGGTACTCACCAGTTGGTCTCTAGGAGCAGTCCGTAGCACGCATGCGCAGATCGACAGATGTGACGGGGTGCCGGTCCGCTAGCTCCCTCCGACACCACCAGCCGATTCGTCGATTTCCGCTTTCTGATAGCTGATCCAGGTGTCGGGCAGCACCCGCAGGAAATCCCAAGAGAGCCACAAGGGGTAGCTCCGAATGAGCCAGCGAACCCCGTTCAACACATCGCCACGCAGAAACTCCCTCACCGCGGCCGCCGCCTGCTCTCGCAGGGTCGGTGGCTTGGCGCCACCACCGTAGACCAGCGAGTAGCCCAGCTGGTCGAGCAGAGGCGCAGCAAGCGCCTCGAACACCTCAATCTGGCGAGGCGAGAGGGCCGTCTTCCAGCGCGTTGCGCGACTCGGATCGGGACGCTTGCCGATCATCTGGTGCTGGCTGGCAGTGTAGCCCGGAGGGTGGAACCCGTCAGCTCTCAGAATGGAAGGCTCGTAACTGAGCTGCAGGAAGTCGCATAGGGATACCATCGTGCCCTCAGGGTCAGTGACAAGATCCTCGTACCACACGCGCTCAATGCTGTCCTTGGGGAGAAGCGCCTCCCACGCCTCACCCCGGCGGACGGTGGCCTTCCACCAGGGCGCTGCCTTGAACACCGTGTTGGGCCCCCAATCGAGGGGCAAGATGGAGTTGGCCACGGCCCGACCATCGCGCACGATATGCACAATCTTGGCGCGGGGGAAGAGCTGGAGGAGCAAGGGAGCGTGGTTGATGTTCTCAGGCGTGTGGTCGACCCATATGCTGCCCCTTAGCCCGCGGACCTCGGCGTACTGCTCGACAAGCCACTCCAACAGGTCCACGTATGAGCCAGCGGGTGGGCAGGGCGGATCGATGGCCACGTCCCACAGCTTGAACCGCCAGTGAATCTTGATAAGCTTGAGCGCCCTGTCAAGATCGATCTGGCCGTCCCGGGCGCGGCAGGACCGCAAGGCGCTGATCTTGAAGTGCGACTCTGGCGGACAGATGCACTCACTGTGCGCACCTAGGATGGCCCCCAGCAATGTGGTGCCGCTTCGACCGCATCCGCCGATGAAGATCTGCCGCTCGATCTGTACCACGCCCGGAACCTCGATTTGAGTGCCGTACGAACCGCACATCCGACTGGTGACGCAGATTCCTCAGGATCTTCCGGGGGTGGTCAATGCGCGCCCGCAGTTGGCCTAATGGCGTCCGGATACCAGTTCAGACACTGGGGGGCGACCTCCCCAGGAGTCCCGTGTCGGGGAATCTGCCGAGGCGATTATACGCAGGCGGATGCGCGTGTCAAGCTGACGGCAGGCGTGAGACGACGCAGGTTGGTGGGGGCTCGGTTGGCAGCGACCGGCACGCCTAGGCCGCAATCGAGGCGAAGGTGGCTACCAGCTCATCGCTTTCGCCGTAGTCGTACAAGGCAAAGAACGGCGGGTCTTCCGTCCCCATCGCCAGGACATGCGGCAGCAGCACAGGCAGGTCCTCGACCAGGTCGACCTGATCGATCGCATCCCGCCGAACCCACTCGGGCTTGCCCTCATCGGAAGGACGGAGATCGCCCGTGGCGGAGGTGGCGGTGAAGACGAAGAGAAGCACGCCAGCGTCCTGGCGATCGACTGGGATGTTGATGACGCCCCTCAGCCGTAGATCCCGGACCTGGAGTCCGGTCTCCTCAGCGATTTCCCGCCGGGCAGCTGCGAAGACGTCCTCGTCCGCTCTCACGTGTCCCCCGACGCCGTTGTACTGGTTAGGCCAGGTGCGCTTGTTGGACGCCCCACGAAGGAGCAACACGTCGTCTCCACGCATGACAAAGCTCAGCGTACGTGGGGAGACCAGGTATTGGCCCGAGACGATGGTCTGTTTAGACTGTCCCATGATGGCGCCCGTCACAGGCGGTCACATCGACCAGTTTCGTCGCGCGCTCGGTCGAGCCTCGAATGCGAGCGCCCCACCCTGCTGCTGGCCCGACCTCCGGCGCGAGCGACTCTCCGCCGCTAGTCAGGATGCCCGACCGGTATCAGGTAGAGCGGTTCCTCTTGACCTGGCAGGGCCAGCACCTCCCTGACCAAGCCGTCGTCAAAAGCCCCAACAGCGACGCTGACCAATCCCAGCGCAACAGCCTGGAGTGCAAGGTTCTCAGCGGCGTGACCCGTGTCCATAGGGACGTAGCGGACTTTGCCTCGATCTCGGTAGCGTTCGGTGGATCGCTCGAAGATAGCGCTGATGGCAAAGACGCAAGGAGCCTGGCCGATGAAGTCCTGCCTCCAGGCTGCCTCCCCGAGAGCCTCGCGGACGTCCTGATCGAGATGGAGCGTCAAGGTGTGCGCCTGGGGACGGTACCGCCAGATGCCGTCGCTGCGGCAGACGTAGAAGACGAGGGGGTGGCGTCCCCCGGCCGACGGCGCAGCGCGCCGACTCTCTCGTTCGCCGGTGATTCCCTGCGCGGCCCACAGGAGCTGGCCGATCTCGTCAAGTGTCAGGTTTTCCGGGCCATACCGCCGCACAGAGCGCCGCTTCGCGATGGCGGCTTCGACTGACACCGGACCGTCAGTACGAGGCTTGGGGAGCGTGCGTTGCGATTCAGTCATGTGCGTAGACCTCCCTGGTTCTGGAGAACGTATCTCGCTTGGGCCTGTGCAACCATGACCCGATCCTCTGCAGGCGCCGCCTACAGTCGGGTCTTGGTTGAGGTGAGCTAGACATCGGCTAGACCTCAGCGGCGACGTCGGCCTCCGCCAAGCAAGAACACGAAGTAGAGCAAGGTGGATATCGCTTGCGCAAGTGCGGCAACGTAT
>JASFVG010000434.1:0-4174 GCA_050049955.1 Anaerolineae bacterium
TCGGTGTTCTTCGTTCTTACAAAACATAGCTGCTCCACGGGGGTATGTTCAATGCACGATCAACGACCAGAGTGTAGCACATCCACGGCTGAAAGCCATGCCAGGCATCCTTTTTTCAGGGGAGCCAACCCCCGTTCGGTAACATTATCTCTTGAGTTGACAGGCCCAGCGGCCAGGGGCTACAGGGAGTCTGATAGGGATCTCCATCGACAGGAGACCGATGCTCCGTGAGGTGCCACCCGCCGGTCAGCAGTCCGCGTTAGGTGCTTGACATCTCGAGGCGAATGCTGTACAATTGATGTACACAAGTATTCAAATATAGCAATACATACACCGAAACCCCGAGACAACTGACGATGGAAGCCTCCCTAAACCGAGAAATCCGGCTGCTGCATGCCCAAATCTGCCAGGCGTTGGCCGACCCCAAGCGCATCGCCTTGCTGTACATTCTGGATCAGGGTCCTCAGTGCGTCTCAGATCTGGCGGAAGCGCTCGACATCCCGCAGCCAACCGTCTCCTACCACCTGAAGGTGCTACGGGAGCGCGGACTAGCTGCGGCGGAGCAGGAGGGTACAACCGTATACTACTCGTTGACAGACCGTCGCATTATCGAAGCGCTGGATCTACTGCGGGCGATGCTGGCCGATATCCTAGCTCAGCACGCAAGCCTGATGCTGGGAGCTGTACCGCATACTTGAGCGCACGTGAACCCAGAGTTTCGCCGGTCGACGGCAGGTTCATCCGACAACCGTAAGATGGAGAGAATAGGAGAAGGAGTTCGATGAGTGAGAATAGGAACGAGAAGTGCTCTATCGTCGTCTTCAGCGGCGACATGGACAAGGTTATGGCTGCCTTCATCATCGCGACCACAGGAGCTGCGATGGGCAGGGAGACGTCCATGTTCTTCACTTTCTGGGGCATCAAGGCGATCCAAAAGGGGAACCTAACCGGCCAAGGGTTCTTCGGGAGGATGCTAGGCCTGATGAACCGGGGCGGTATCGACCGCATAGGTCCGTCCCGTTTCAACTTCGGGGGCTTGGGCCGGTGGATGTTGAAGAAGATGATGAGAGACAAGGGAACCACGTCCTTGCCAGAGCTGCGCCAGACGGCCATCGATCTGGGCGTCAAACTGCTCGCGTGCCAGATGAGCATGGACGTGATGGAAATTGCCCGTGAGGATCTGATTGACGAAGTCGACGACATCGTGGGCGCTGCCACGTACTGTAACAACGCCCTGCAAGGGCAGGCGCTGTTTATTTAAGACGTCACTGGACAATAGGAGGAAGAACGATGAGCGAGATCACCCCAAACAAGACGCTGGACGCACGCGGCCTACAGTGCCCGATGCCCATAGTGAAGACGAGCAAGGAGATCAAGTCGCTTGAAGTCGGCGAGATTCTCGAGGTTCTTGCTACGGATCCGGCCTCCGTGGCCGACATCCAGGCGTGGAGCAAGAGCACCGGCAACGAACTGATGCACTCGGAGAAGGATGACGGCATCTTCAGATTCTACATCAAGCGCACCAACTAGAGTTCAATTCCCCGCTGCTGTTGGCCGTGGCAAACGACTAGACCGGCAACGGTTGGTCGTTTGCCTCTTGACACGTGTAGAGGAAGCGTATCAATCGCCAGGGAGGGAGAAGGTCTAATGGGGGCAATTGCGTTTGTGTTCTACTACATCACCCCGTACATTGCAGTGGTCGTGTTCTTCGGCGGGCTTGCTTATCGCGTCTTGCGGTGGTCGCAGCGGGACCCTGTCGGCGCTCACCTATCGCTCTTTCCCCGGCCGGAGGGAACCTTGGGTCGCCTCCGGCATGCACTGGTAGATATGTTCACTCTGAAGGGCCTGTTCCGGGTGAACCGGCTGCTGTGGGTGGGCGGCTTCATCATGCATCTTGGCCTGCTCCTAACGTTTGTTGGTCACATCAGGGCCTTCACCGATTTCTACTTTCTCTGGCGGCTTCTTGGCTGGGGGCCCGAACAGCAGCACACGTTCTCGGCCGTGGCTGGGACTATCGCCGGCGTGTTGTTCAGCCTGCCGCTTTTCTACCTTCTTCTCAGGCGGTGGAGCGGCGCGATGAAATGGCTCTCAACGCCAGAGGATTCCTTCGTGCTCTTCCTCCTGATTGCGATCGGCCTGACGGGCTTCCATATGCGCCTTCTACGCGAAGTGCAGGTACAGCAGCTGCACCAGTTCTTCCGCGGTCTGGCCACCTTCAACTGGCAGCCAGCCCCGGTTAGCGCTGGGGCATCTTTCACTTATCACTTCGCTTTCGTACAGCTTCTCATGGTCTACTTCCCCTTCGGGAAGCTCACGCACACCATTGGGAGCCTGTTCTCCAAGCTGGTGGTCAGGAGCTAGGGAGGTTCCGATGCTCGAGAGATTCACCGAGGCCCTGCGCGGGCGGATCAGCAGACCCCTCCAGTACTACGAGGACATCTGTGTGCGATGCGGTGCCTGCGCGGACGCCTGTCATTTCTATGCCGTCTCCTCCGACCCAGCGCACATACCTGCACATCGGATGATGCTGGCCAAGAAAGTGCTGCAACAGGCCGAGTCTGGCGACGGCAAGTTGACTCGCTGGTACCGTGACATCGTAGAGAATGAGGAGCGCACGGCTGATCGGCTGCGCCACGCGATGTGGGATTGCACGGGATGTCGCCGCTGTGCCGTCTTCTGCCCTCTCGATCTCGACACTGGATTGTTGGTTGGCGCGGGTCGCTACTCGCTGCTGCAAGAGGGCTTGGGACCGGAGATGATCGGTGAGATCGGCGATGCCGAGATCAGCAAAGGTGAGATCATCGACGCCATAAAGGACTTCTATGTGGACCAAATGAAGGAACTGGAGACTCGGCTGCGGCAGGAGTTCAGCCCCGATCTGAGGATCACCGTTGGCCGGCAAGGTGCCAGAGTGCTGTTCGTGCCGTTGGTGGGCGAGGAGGCCATCGTTCCGGCGGCGAGGATCTTCCATGCTGCCGATGAGGACTGGACGCTGAGCCTCTTCACGGCTACCAATCACTCCTATTTCACCGGCGATATGGCAAAGGCGAAGGAGGCTGCCAACTGGATTGTGCAGGAGGCTCTACGCTTGGGAGTGCAGGCCATCGTCTACCCGGAGTGCGGTCACGCTACGCGCACGCTTCTCTACTATTTCGACAATTGGTTTGGAGACGCTACCGCCGGAATCGAGCGCCTGAGTATCGTGAAGCTGCTCGCTTCGTATCTGTCCCAAGGCAGGATTACCGTACGGTCCGACACGTTCGATGTTCCGCTAACTTACCATGATCCGTGCAATATCGGCAGGAACGGTGGCATGTATGAAGAGCCCCGCTCGTTGATCCGCTCGGTGTCAACCAATCTGCGCGAGCTCAACCCCAATCGCGACCTAAACTGGTGTTGTGGGGGCGGCGGTGGTCTGATCGCTGCTATGGAGGAGATGGATGAGATTCGGCTGAAGGCAGGGCGGCCCAAGGCTGAGCAGATTCGCGAGACTGGCGCGGAGTGGGTGGTGACTGCCTGCGAGAACTGCAAGACCCAGCTCGCTGACCTCAACGATCACTACGGTCTGGGCGTTGAGATCAAGGGTGTGGCGGATCTTGTGGCCGATGCCCTGGTCTTGCCTTCCGCCGCTAGCCACTAGGAGGCACGGTGATGAGTTCAAACGATAGTGGTAATCTGAGGGTCAAGTGGGACCAACGCCTAATCGACGACTACTACGACTACCGATGGCATCGGCTGGTCGATCCGCTATGCGAGAAGATGCAACTCTGGAAAGACGGGAACCTCACCCACGCCGAGATGGAGCAGACGCTTGAAGAGGTTCATCAGGAGGTGTGCGAGGCCCGCTTGCTGTTCCGCCAACGTAGGGATCGACTGGTCAACCTCATTCAATACTGGGATCGAGATTGGTTCGAAGACTGGGTGGAGAAGCACGGTTCGGCAGGATGAGGGCATTGACGTTCCACGGGGTTTCCTCGGAGGGCTGTCCGACTGCCTGGCCTGATCCCAGGTTGACACTGCTTATCGGACGTGGTAGATTCTCCCGTTCATGGCGTCGAGTGCCATGAGACAACAGGGGTGCGATCAAAGGTATGGTGGGTAGAACGAAGTTTGTGGTTGCAGGGCTGCTCATCGCAGCGGCCGTGGCATATCTGATTGTCTCAAGCACAGGGAG
>JASFVG010000435.1:0-4172 GCA_050049955.1 Anaerolineae bacterium
CAGCAAGAACTGCGCTTCAGAGCCCTTCGCGAAGCCCTGGGTCGCCTCATGCGTCGACAGCCAACCGTCGTTCTGACGGAAAGTGCCAGCGATGATGGTGTCCGACATGTACGGGAAGCGATGGCGTACCTCCTCCCCGGTGAGGAACTCCGAGTCAGTCACGCCCAGTCGATGATGCGTCTCCACCGCTTGCTTCACCTCATCGGTCATGGCAGGGTCCTCAGTGACAAAGAGGTAGCCTTGGTGGTGGATATCGATGTCGTAGCCCGGGATGCCGATGACATCGGCGAAGTTCTCGAAGACGTCAATGCCCTGCTGCGCCAATTCGGACATGGCTGGTTCGGTGAACTGGGCGCGAAAGCTCTCGATCGACTCCGGCGTCGTCAGGGTCGACAAGCCGTCCCGCATCTCGACCAGCACGGTGTCCACGCCGGCTCGCGAGAGCCAGAACGCCGTGGCGACGCCGACGATACCCCCACCGATGACCACGGCATCGGCGGTCGTGGGGAAGGCCTCGTCTGTGGGGATCAACACTCGGCCCATATGACTCCTCGATACTGCCCCTCACTCAAGGGATACCCGCTACGCGTCACCGGCGACCAGGTCGACAAACGCGGCCCGAATCGATGCATCCACCTCAGGCGCGAAGACGGCGGGGTTGTCGCGCCCGAGTATTTCGCGCACCCGCTCCATCGCGTGGGCGTGGGCATCTGGCGCTCCGGCCGCGAGCCACTCCCGGCGCGGATCGCGGTCCGCCACTTCCGGCAACAGGGCGCTGGTCCTCATGTGTTGGACCGTGTGCAAGTGATCCATGAACATCCCCCCGGGGCCGACCTCGGCAATCACCTCGAGCGCCAGAAGCTCCTCGTTGAGGCCCTCGGCAGCGGTGTCCGTGGCTGGTCCGGCCGGCTCACCCGCTGAGGCCTCAAATCCGCGGCTCACCCGCTTGAGCATCAAAGCGATTTCGTTGTCGATCACGGCCTTGGCGAAATCGAAGGTCATGAGCCCGTCCAGCACCCCCCCTATGCTCAGGAAGTGCACGCCCGCCAGCAGGGCCGCCATCGCGGACAGCGCGGTCTCAAACCCGGACTGCGCGTCGTTCAGCTTCGCGTTCGGCAGCCCGACGAGCGCGCCGCAGGGCACATCGTAGTAGCGCGCTAGTTGCGCGCAACCCATGACCAGGATTCCCGTCTCAATGCCGCCGGTCGCATAGGCGCCCGTTCGCATATCGGCCACCGTAGGCAGAACCTCATAGATCACGGGCGTACCGGAACGCGTCATCTGCACCAGAAGAGCGCCAGCCAGGAACTCGGCATTACACTGTGCCAGCGCCCCCAGCAAGGTCAGCGGAGCCGTTACCCCCGCATTGGGGACGACGTAGTTGTAGTTCGGTAACTGCTGTTCTGCGAAGTGGATCGCCATCTCCGTGGAGGCGACGTCCAGTGAGAGCGGCGAGATGAGAGGGCAACACATGTACGTCATGAATGGCCGTTCCCGATAAGCTGCCTCGCTCCCAGCGATCAGAGCGCCCAGGCGCAGGATGTCGTCCGCCTCGTCGGCGTCGGGAGCGCTGCAGGTAATCGGCTTGAGGCAGTTCTTCACCGCGGGATAGTAGCGCGACAGATAGAACTGGCCAGGTGGAGCGTCATCTGCCGTCGTCGGTACCTGGAGGACATCGAAGCCCGAAAGCTCATTGACCACATGGCCGATGCGAGCGATGTCATCCGAGCGGGCCCGGCGCTCCTCGCCGCTTTCCAGATCGATGATGTTCGGCGCCGCACTCGCGGTCGAGATGAGCGGCGCATCGCCGGGGATCGTGCGGTCGGTGTCCAGGTCACGCCCGTGCAGCGTGAACCTAGGCGGACACGCAGCACGCCAGTCCTCGACGACAGAACGAGGAAACCTTACGATGTTCGTCTCCGAGTCGACGCTACAGCCGTGTTCCGCGAAGAGCGCGCGCGCTTTCTCGCTTCGCACCAGCATGCCCACGGTCTCCAGGATCTCGAGGGACGCCTCGTGAATCCGTTGGACCTGAGATCCCGAAAGCAGATTGGCAGCCGTCGGCATAATCAGCGGTCTCCTAGATGCGTTGTGAGCCAGACATTACGGACCCAGGCCAAGCGCCTGGATTAGCACAGGGGCAGGCGCGCGTACGTCCCAGGGTGGCTCGGATTGTAGAACTCATCGTACGGGCCCTCTTCAAGGAAGCGTTCGTGGCAACGCTCCAGGTCTGTGGGCGAAAGGGTGACGCCGAGTCCGGGACCTTCGGGCACCGGGAGCACGTTTCTCTTCGGCTTGAACGGTCCCTCTTCCGTCACATCGTCGGTCTGCCAGCGGAAGAGAGACTGGCTGGGCCTATGCATATGCCGAGTCGCCGCAACCACGTGCAAGTAGGCAGCGCTGGCAATCCCCGAGTCGCCACTGTAGCACCAGACGTCAACTCCCATCTCCTCGCAGGCCGCCACGAACTTGAGCGTCCTCGAGATCCCCCCGAGCTGCGTCAGATTCAAGACGATACTGTCCGGCACACCAAGCTGGACAGCCAACCTCAGGTCAGGTACGTGGCTAGAGAACGGGATTCGGCTATGCCGGCGCAGTCTGGCCATCTCATAGAACGTGGCGACCGGGTCCTCGAAGTTGTCGACGTCGTACGCCTCAATCCCGGCTAGCACCCGCTGCGCAGCAGTCACGGAGAACCCCATATTGGCGTCCAGGCGCACTATCGCGTCGTCGCCAACAGCCCGTCGCACCTCTTTGACAACCTCAATGGTCGACTGAGGGTCGCCGGGCGGGTTCTTGCCTTCGAAGTACGTGGACCCGTGCAACTCGCGCATCTTGGCGCAATAGGCAGCCACCTGGGCAGGCGTGGATTCCCCCCCGATGCCCTCTCTCTCTTCGCGATAGGCAAAATACTCAGTGAATGGGATCTCGGTACGGACAGCACCGCCGAGTAGCTGGTACAGCGGCTGCTCCCACGCCTTGCCGCGAAGATCCCAGAGCGCCATCTCAATACCACCGAAGGCTCGCAGCGCGGTCCTATCCGCCGTGTTGGCATCTGCCTTCGTGTCGGGCACACATAGACGCTCGCACGCCTCGATGTCGAAGACATCGGCCCCCATCAGCTTGGGCCCCATCGCATCAGTGACGATCGGTGCACAACTCGGTGACGGCGCCTCTCCAAGGCCGACCAGACCCGCGTCGGTCACGACCTCAATGATCACCTTGCTGGTCCCCGGGTACGTGCCCACCGACCAGAAGAAGGGTACTTCCAGCGGGATGTTCACCGGCGTTGCTCGAATGGCTGTGATCTTCATCTCTCTACCGCCTGGGTTCGTGGTCTAGCTAGCTCCTATACGGTGACGACGGGCAGATCGCGCATCGTCACCAATCCCGCCGGCGCTGCGCGAACGCCACGAATTGCATTGACCGCCATAGCCACGGTCGCAATGTCACCGTGGACGCCCTTGAGCCTGACCTCCAGGTTGGGCTCGCCGGTGATACGGATGGTATCCCACGACTCCGACGGCGCAGCCGGCTCCGAAGGCGCCGCCGGCTCCGGAGGTGCCGCCGGCTCCAGAGGTGCCGCATCATCCCCCTGCTCTAGCGATGCTACCATCGTGAGCGTCAGGAATTCACCGTCATCGGTGTATCCCCGGGCAACCTGTTTGAGGCCCGCGACCCGACCCGGCTGCACATCGACGTGGTTGGTCTTGATGGGTCGGCTGGCCACCACAGGCTCGACGTGGTACTCGCGGCGGATGAGGGTCCTGCCCAGCGTGTCAGCGATCATATCCATCGACTCCGGCAGACCGACGTGCCCCATCCGACCGGCTGCCATCCTGGCCTCGAACTCCTGAACCGTCATGCCGCTGCCGATCTTGGCCTGGAAAGGCCCACGGCGGGCGGAGGCATCGACTCGGCGGACCACGTCGATCTTGTCCACACGCTGGCAGATGGCGGTCAGACAGAGGGGCAGGTAGTCCATGATGAAGCCTGGATTGATACCTGTGCCCAGCACGGTCTTGCCAACACGCTTGGCCAGGGCATCGAGCTCAGCGGCCTCTTGAGCATGGGCAAGCCAGGGGAATGAAAGCTCCTCGGCCGTGGAGACGACGTCGAATCCGGCCTCCAGGATCTCAACGATCTGTTCCCGAAACACGTGGAAGTGAGAG
>JASFVG010000436.1:0-4145 GCA_050049955.1 Anaerolineae bacterium
GCAGACCAGTGCCAGGGCGGCGCGCGGTGCAGCCGGACCGTGAAGTCACCGCCCGCGTGCAGGAAGATCAGGTGCTTGGCCCCGCCGATGTCGGCCATTTGGAGCATCCCGTTGTAGAAGGGGTCCCCCGCCCAGGCTCGGCCCACACCCGGAATCTCCACGAAACGATAGGCAGCCCCGTTGGGCACGCTCACGGGGATCACGCCCTCCGGCGCGCCGGCGAAGGTCAACACTCGGGAATCGCCCACCATCACGTCGCCCTGCAGATGGTAGGGCGGCTCGGCCCGCAATGAGAGCCGCGGATCGCCCACAACGAGGTAGTACGGCCAGGCAATGAAGCCCCGCCGCAGGCCCCGGCTTTGCACCTGCACGGCGTGTCCAACGGGAAAATCGGGCCAGGTGTAGCGAAAGGGAAACCCTCTGGGTTCGCCAATCAGGTAGCCCGTGGGGCTGTGGAGAAAGCCCACGTACGCCGCCGCGCCGCGATCTGTGAAGCCGAGAGCGATCGAGTCCTCACTCCAGATCTTGAAGGTCTGACAAGCCCCGGCTGCCACGATCTGGGGAGGCAGGGAGGGAAGGTCTGAGGCAGCCAACTCCGTCGTCTCGTCCAGTCGCCAGTACCTCCGAGAACCGTGGCCTTGGAACACTACGTAGTCGGCCAGCCCGATCTGTTCGACGACCTGCTCGATCCCCAAGGGATAGTGCTCGATTCGGCCGCCCTGCGTAGCCACGATCTGTCCCTCCCGGGGCACGATCGAAAGGTGCCGCCTGGCAAGCTTGGCCCGGCGGTGCCACAGCGCCCGGGCCGTATCGATAGTGCTGCCGGTCATCAGCCCCACCGAGACGACCTTGCCGTGTCTCTCCAAGGCCCATCCAAGGTGCGAGAATGCCTCCTCTGAAAGTCGTCTCGGGGCGACGACCCATATCAGGAACTCGGGGTCGTGGGACAGGCCAGCGTCTACTGTGTGGGCCAGCGGAAGGCCCTCTGTGTCGGCGATCTCGCCGGCCAGGGAGTAGTAGGGATCTTGGGGCTCTGACCAGATCACGGCCCCCGGGCCGACCTCTGTGTCGTGGGCCAGAGGGGGAGGGGTGTGAACACCTGCTGCAACTGCGGGGATGATCAGGCAGGCTGCGGCGAGTCCGTAGCGGGATGTCCGTCGGTAAGTCATGGCACCGTCTTCCCAGCAGCGACAGGTTTGACGGTCACGGTGACCCGTGCATCGTCACACGTCCCCTCCGTGCCACAGATCCTGAAGCCGAACGCGTCGGTGCCGTGGAAGCCAGCATCCGGCGTATAGGTGACCAGGTCAACGATCCGTCTGATGGATGCGCCAGACGTGTCGAAGCCGGCCTGCTCACGGATGGTTCCCGTTTGCTCGAGGTTGCTGACCACCGCGCCTTTCTCCGGCCCCCAGATCGCCACAAAGGTCGCCGGATCGATTCTCACGGTCGCATCGTCAGCGGTAATCAAGATGTCGAAGGTGACCGGGTGGTCCTGGTCGGTGAATTCCGCGCTGCCGTTGGCACGCCAGCGGAGGTCCTGCTGTGGTGTGAACCGGATGCACGCGTCCGTATGGCTACAAGCCGAACCAGCAACCCCACCAGCGTTCCCGATTTCGCCATCCTCCCTCAGAACAACCTGCGTGGGATCGGGAGGGCAGTCGCGCGCCAGGATCGGATTGGCGAGTGTGATGGGTCCGATCGCCAGCTCTTCCTGGTCCATATCCAGAACCTCCATGCGGTGGGTGTAGATGTTCGTCGGACATCCGGACGGCCATTCGGCTTTGTCACGGGCTACGAGGGAGGCCTCGATCCTGGAGCCATCCAGCAGCGCGAACACGGCCAAGCCGCTATCTCGGTCTATCGTCAACCCCTGAATGACCCGCGCGGCCGCCTGTTCAGCTTCACCTGTACCGCCCCCTGGAGCATACCCACCCGACTCCACCGCGATGTCTTGCGTCGTCGAGCACCCGGCGAGTAAACACGCCGCCATACTGGAACTCAAGACGAAGACCTGTGCGAGATACAGCCGCCTGTTCGCCCCCATAGCGTGCGCTACAGGCATTCAGGGGGTCCCTTTCGGAGAAGGCACCCGCCATAGCTTCAGCGTGCCGTCCAGTGATCCTGAGGCCAGGACCTTCCCATCTGGCGAGAACGCCACGCTGTTGACGCTGTCCCTGTGCCCTCGAGCGACGTGCAGCAGCGCTCCGTCTACCACCCGCCACCAACGCACCTCGTACCACGCATTGCCGGCTGCCACCATCCTCCCATCCGGCGAGAATGCCACGTCCCCCAGCCCGCCCCGGGCGGATTCCAGCTTCCGCACGGGACGCCAGTCATCCGTGCTCCAGAGTTGCTTGTCATGGTCAGCAGCACTGGTGGTGACAAGCAGTGATCCATCGGGGGAGAAAGCAAGACCGGTCGTGGCTGACAAGTCGTTCACCTCGTGAATCAGTGCGGAGTTCGTGACGTCCCAAACCCTCGTGGTCCCGCCCAGGGAGGCGGAGGCCATCGTCGAGCCATCCGGTGAGAAGGCCACGCTGACCACGCCGGCCCTGTGTCCCTCCAGCGATCGTAGGCGTGCTCCTGAACTGACCTCCCACTCATGCAGAGTCCCGTTCCACGCACCAGCCACCAGTGTCTCCCCATCCGGAGAGAAGGCGAGGCTGCACACCTTGCCGCCCTCCCCTTCCAAGACGTGGAGCGGCGTAGCGCGCGGACTCCCAGAGTCCCCGCTGAACTGCCAGAGCCGCACGGTCCCATCCGGCAGCCCGAAGGCCAGCGTTCTGCCGTGGGGTGAGAAGGCGACATCGTGGGAGTAGCCGGCGTCCCTCTCGCCTGTTGACAGCTTCCGCGCGTGCAGGAGGGGCCAGCCAGAGACTCGCTCCTCGGCCACCTGCCATACCCGCAAGGTGCCATCGTCTGAGCCCGCAGCGAGCAGCGTGCCGTCCGGAGAGAAGGCCACGCTCTGCACGGGGCTGTCGTGATCCGCCAGGATGCCCAGGCACCCGCTAGCATTGAGCGCTACGTCGAGCCAGCCACCGGGACGAACGCCGGTTATGAGTGCTAGGGTGATCACCGCGAGTGCTGCCGCGATCACCAGCACCGAGCCGGTGAACCACCACCGGCGGATCACAAGTGGAGGAGGGCCAAGGTTGTGCGGTGAGTGGCTCGCCCCTCCTTGGCCGCAGATCCAGAACAGGACGCCCACGACCAGGAAAGGGGCACCATAGAGAAGCGCCGGCACGAAGCTCAGAGAACCAACCCCGAAATCCAGCGACGCTGAATAGGCCGCAACGCTCAGGACTAGCGCAAGGAGGCCGACAACGACTCCGCCCACCTTTTCCCATCGCCATGCAGCCAGAGTAGCCACCATGGTCAGCACAAGCAATGCCAAGACAAGAACAGCCGCCCCGTGGGGCGCATACTCATTGGTCGCCGCAAGATGTATGATGAGCAGAAACACACTGTTGACGAGCACGCTGAGCAGGCGTGCCGTCCAGCGCAGCTGTGGGTGACTACTGCCGCACAAGGGTCGGATGTCAGTCATCGTCCTGATCTCCTTGAGTCACTCGCCAGTAGCCTGCGGCCCGGTGCCCGGCGCGAGAGACTCAGGCTCTCGCGTGCGTGTCAGGCTGCCGAGGATCGCCTCCATCGCGGATTGCGCGGATTCCGGGATCTCGATGACATCATACTCGATCTGGGCGCCCACGCCACCGTCGAACTGGACGTAGAGCTCCAGATCGTCGACTCGGTCACGAAGGAACACGGATTTGACCTTGTCCTCGTACACCAGCACCTGTTTAGGGAGCTCGCGGCCGAAGACCAGCGCGGTGCCTCTCTCTTCGATCTCGCCGGCCGAACGACCGCTGGGCCCCAACACGGTATCCTCATCCACGCGCCTGAACTGGATCCTCATGCGCAATGTGTCCCTGGCAAGATTGACGGTCGTTGCGGACTCGCCGCTCGGGACCTCCTGGCCGGCCGGGATTTCCTCCAGCGCCCAGCTCGAGGGGTAGACGAAGGCCAACGCATAGTCGGTGTTGACGTAGGTGATCAGGTCCTTCTCCACGATCGGCAGGGCTGAGGGTGTCGAAGCTGGGGGTCTCGCCGTGGTCCTAGTGCTGCTGAAGGACTCCAGGATC
>JASFVG010000437.1:0-4144 GCA_050049955.1 Anaerolineae bacterium
TGCCGATCCTTGAACGATCCGGTTGGGCTCTGGCGCTCATCCTTGATGTATATGTGTGGGCAGCCCATCATTGCCCCCAGGTTGACGGCGTGCAGTAGTGGGGTACCGCCCTCGCCCATCGTAACCTGGTTGGCGGCGTTCACGAGGGGCAGCAGCTCCCGGTACCGCCACATATCCCAGGGACGATCGCGCAACAGAGCAGGCCATTGCTCGGAGAGACGCTCGTAGTCATAGATGACGTCAAGCCATCCGCTTCCGCATTGCGGGCATCTGTCCGGGGGCTGCCCGAGCCGCGCTCGGTGGGAGCAGTCGCTGCACTGGAGATGGGGAAAGGCCGCCCCGCTGCTCATGGCTCTTCTAACCTGGGCTCACACCACATCGGGGAAAGGATTATACCACGGGCCAGGGTGTGCCAACCACCGACCGCCACACACCTGGGTCTGACCCTACCCGCTTGCGCGCAGTCACACCGCGGCAGGCCGTTGCAGGTCGGGACTCTCACCTTAGTTGAAGTGTCAACCCGATCCAGCAGGGCTGCCTGGCGAAGCGGCGTGTGCTCCTTCCTGCTACAATCGTCAGGCCACGGGCTCGAGCCACAACACCTGATACGGCTCAATGGACACTGGGAGTCCCTCGTCCCGCGCCCCGAGAACCGCGCCGGAGACGAGATCCCTGAACCTGCTTGCGGCACGCAGGCCCAGGGTCCTCAGGTCGGCGCGCAGGGGTTGCTTCGTGGATGATATGTTGTGGATGCAGAGCACGCTACGGCCGTTGGCCATCGACGTGCGGATCACCCCGAACAGGGATGGGCTTCCGGTCTCATCGGGCCGGAGGACACGTTGCGCCGCTGTTGGGTGGAACGCCGGGTGCGAAGCTCGTGCCCGGATGAGCGCCATGTAGGGATAGAAGACGCGATGACGCAGCGAGGATGGATTCGCCAGCGCTTGCTCCAGCTCGGCTCGGCGGAACTTCTCACGGTTGACGGAGCGGTAGCGACCCGTCAACTCGACGCCCTGGTGATCGCTGCGCGAGCCGAACATGCTGTGGATGTAGATACCCGGTACTCCGGCCAAGCTGAGCATGATGGCCTGAGACGCCAAGAACCGTGCCGCTTGGGTGTCCAAGGGCTCGCTACCGTTTGGATCGGACAGAGCGTCGAAATAGGAGATGTTCAGTTCGTAGGCGCTTTCGCTCCCATCGGGGTTCGTCTTATGGGACACGTAGCCGCCGTGCACCTGGGTCCGGTCAACCAGCGCCTCCACCTCCCGGGGTGTGAGAATCCCTTCGACCGGCCGGACCCCGACGCCATCGTGCGAAGCCAGGAAGTTGAAAAAAGTGGCACTTCCAGGGAGGGCGCGGAGCCCGGCAGCCCACTCGGACAGGCGGGTAGCGTCACCCGTGTGGAAGGTGTGGAGCACAAGCGGAGGCAGTGGAAACTGATAGACCATCTGAGCCTCGTCGCCGCCATCGCCAAAGTAGGAGACGTTCTCCTCGTGGGGCACGTTTGTCTCTGTAATGAGAATCACGTGCGGCGCGACGAGATCGAACATAGCGCGGAAGAGCTTGACGACGCGATGAGCTTCCTCCAAGTGGATGCAGGGTGTCCCGATTTCCTTCCAGATGTAGGCGATTGCGTCTAGCCGAATCACCTCGGCACCCTTCTCCACGTACAGCAGTAGCACATCGGTGATATCCAACAGCGTGTCGGGGTTGGCGTAGTTGAGGTCGATCTGGTCACTGCTGAAGGTGGTCCAGACCAGCTTCCTTCCCTCAGCCGTCTCGACAGGCGTCAAGAGCGGTCGCGCACGGGGCCGGACAACGTCCGATAGATCTGTGCCCGGTTCCACCGTGATGAAGTAGCCCTCGTACGTCGGGTCGCTGTCTAGGAACCCGCGGAACCAGGCGCTGTCAGCGGAGATGTGATTGATGACCGCATCGAACATCAACCTGAAGCTGCCCCCCAGGCGCTCGATATCGGCCCAGGTACCGAGCTCGGCCTTCACAGCGGTGTAGTCCACCACCGAGAAGCCATCATCTGACGAGTAGGGGAAGAAGGGGAGGATATGGACGCCAGTGATGACACCCTGAACGTGTCTCTTAAGCACCTCTGCCAGCGTCTGAAGAGGCGGCTCACCCGGTTCGGATACCTGGTCGCCGTAGGTGATGAGGAACGAGTCGCGTTCCGTGAGAAGCCCGGCTGCCTTCGGCGCCTTCCGGCCAAGCCCCGGATTGGCGTCCCGAAAGCGGGACAGGCGCTTCTGGAGTCGGGGCAAGAGCTGCTCCGCCTGTTCCTCACCGTAGAGGAACGCTAGATGATGTCGGATGCGGGTCTCCGCTGTCGGTGTCACCGTTTCTGCGATACTCCTGCGGGGATGTCTATGAAGCCACTGCCGACCGTCAGACGACGGCTAGATACCGCCAGTCACCCCGCCAGCGCTGACCGGGGCCGCCGCTATTCGTCAATCAGGCTGACGAGTCCTCTCTCTAGGACGGTGTACGAATAGTGCTCGCGCCCCAGGTCGTAGTTGTTGTCGACCATCGCGCTGGAACGGGCCGGGTCATCGAGCACTGCCTCGGCCTGCCGGATCGTGTGCTCGGTGATGAAGTCATCGAAGGGGATCACCTCAAACCCCTTGGGCTCGATATCGGCCCTAAACACGTCGTATCGCCGGACCAGGATGGGGCGGCGATAGTAGACTGCTTCCAGGAACGCGTTGCCGAATCCTTCCACAACGGAGGGGTAGGCGACCAAGTCGGCTTCCCTGTAGGCGTCGCCAAGCGCGTACACCTTGTGTCCGTCCTGCGTCGTCCCACGACGATGACCGAATGCGTGGGCCGCGAACGACACCCGCACGCCCATTAGCTTGGCGTAGTCGCGGAGGTACGCTTCGTAGCCTGTGCCTTCGTCCCCCGAGGCGTGCGAGACCACGACTACGCATGGGCGGCTGATCCTGCGGGCCAACTCGATCGTCTGCTCGATGCCCTTTCGCGGAACAACCCGCGTCGGCTGGAGCAGCAGGACCTGGTCGGGCTCGATCTCCAGCGCCGGGCGAAGGTCCGAGGCATAATCGTCCGTTTCGGGAGGCGGCGACTCGAAGTCCATCACATTGGGAATGAGCGTCGAGTTAGCGCCCTTGCGCCGAGCCAGCTGTTCGGCAGCGATAGAGTTGATCACCACGTGACGCACCGTCGGCAGGACCGGGGGGAAACTACTCTCGAGGTAGTCTGCAGCCGCGTTGGGCCAGAACCGAGCCCGCTCCCAGGAGAAATCGTGGTGGTGCCCGATGGTAGGGATGTCAAGCTCGACGATCAGCTCTGTCAATGCCAGCCCCAGGGGCACGTGCATGGGGATCGCGAGCGCGTTCTCGACAATGAGCAGATCCAGGTCAAACAGGCTCACGAACCGGCCCAGGTGCGTCTTCAGATGCTCCTTGAGCTGCTGAATGCCCCGGGCGGTATCTGGGGAGCGAATCCTTGACCTAAAGAGTGCCGCATTCAGGTCGCGGACCTCAGGATGCTGGAAGTGCGCCTCGGGTACGACGTAGCTGTGATCCTCCGGCCAGTCTGACGCACCGGCAAAGCAGAAGCACGCGTGCCCCAAGTCCGTGAGGACGTCCACCCACTTCCGGGTCTCCAAAGAGACCCCGTCAGTGCCCTTCAGGCGCGTGGATACGAACCCGACGCGTCGACCACCCGTTGGGGCCATGCCGGCGGCTTCGCCCACTAGCCCTTCACGCCGCCGGCCGACAGCCCCTCTGCCAGGAACCGCTCCAGCGACAGGAAGAGGAAGACGATGGGCAGGCTCATGACGGTCGATGCCGCCATAACCACGTGGGGCCTCGGTTGCGGGTCGTTGAAGATCGTGTTGATCGCGATCGGCATCGTGAACATGTTGCGGTCGGTCAGGAAGACAAACGCGTAAAGGTACTCGTTCCAGGCGATCATGAAGGTGTAGATGAAGACCGAAACGAGGGCCGGTATCGCCAGGGGCATGGTGATGCGCCAGATGACACTCAGACGGGTGCAACCGTCGATCAGGCCGGCCTGCTCGATCTCGTGCGGAATGGTGCGGAAGTAGTTAGCCAGCATGTAGAGTGCCACGGGCAGCGTCTGCGCCAGGTATGTGAACATCAGTACCACCAGG
>JASFVG010000438.1:0-4113 GCA_050049955.1 Anaerolineae bacterium
CGGATGTAGGGCGGGTTTGCTACCCGCCAATCCCTTGCAGGACTGACGTAGGGCGGGTTTGCTACCCACCATTCGCTCGCCGTGCGATCGTGCCGCGTCCGCCACGCTCACCACCTCGACCGGATATACAGACCCAGCGCGATCATCCCTCCGCCGCCGAGCAGCGACATCCAGAGGTAGAACCACCCGGGCACCAGGAAGTACCCGATCAACACCAGCGCCGTGATCGGCAGCACCCACCATACGGCGGCAAAGGAGAACAACAGCCCCATGGCCATATGTCCGACCATGACGAACTGCGCGACGAGTACCGTGAGCTGCGTGCCATCCATCGGCCACAGGACGGCGATCGTGGCACCGCCGTAGACGACCAGCAGCAGCCAAGGCAGGCCGATTCGCTTCGCCATCCCGGCTGCCGACGGGCTGCGAACCCGCCTGCCCGCCCGAAGGCCCATAACGGTACCCAGGGTTCCCCCTACGATGCTCAGTCCAAGCCAGACATAGGGGATGATGCCTTCCGGTAGGAACTGAGTGGCCATGAACCCTCCCAGCCAGACAATGCCGGTGCTGATCAACGTGACGTAGGCCCCGCTGCCGGCAATCGATTGCCGGGTCTTGTGGGCCACGACGTCGATAGCCGCCAGGGCTTCTTGCGCTTCAGAGGGCGAGATGTCCATGTTCCACTCCTCTAGAGTAATGCGCATTACAGAGTACTCTATATAGTAGAGTACTGGACACTGGTTGGGTTGAGTTGTCAAGACCCAGTTTGAGGATTCAAGCCGGCAGCGGGGAGCGCTGGTTCCCGGCGTGCGCCTAGCGCACGCGGGATACCTATGTGTGCTCGAACTGGAAGAGGCTGTGCTTCGCGCCTCGTGAACCAAGACCCTGCATCGCGCTGAAAGGCACAGCACTCGGTCTACGGCCGCAGCGAGCGGTCAGCAGGTTTTTGGTGCGGCGGCGGCAACTGGGCTCTAGGTGTTGGAGGAGGATCAAACGCGTGCGGTGCTTGGCAACTGCCCAAATTGTGAGTGGGGCGCCGTGGCTGCCTCACTTCCTACCGTGGATGATGCCCACTGTGCCCAACATGAACGGTAGCTTCAGCACGGTGGGGATGAAGTCTGATCGGCTCGCGTCTACGAACGCAACGGTCTCGACGCCCCAGCTCTTGATGGCCGCCAAGAGCTCGTCGGTATCGCCGTAGACCCGCTTCCACAGGAACAGATCCTGCAGCACAAACCTGCCCCCCTTCTTCAGCACCCGCAGGGCTTCCCTGACCAGCTCTCTGTTATCTTTGACAACTCTGATGTTGTGGAAGACCAGGTTGCTGACCACCACGTCGAAAGCCTCGTCGGCATACGGCAGCGATACCGCGCTCGCTCGCTCAAAGGCGACCCGCCCCCCTACCCCCTCAACTTCGGCATTCCTCTCGCAGACACCGACCGAGTACTCCCACCCGCTGCTCCAGTAGTCGACGCCCACCACCTCAGCCTCCGGATGTGCCTTGGCGATCTCTATGGTTAGTGGAGCATTCCCACAGCCGATGTCAAGGACCTTCCCGACGCCTTCCCAGCCGGCGAGGTGATCCAGCACCAGGTATTGGACCTTGGTCTGGATGCTGCCGCCCCGTGGCGAGAACATGTAGCGCGCATAAGCGAAGTAGAGGGCGCACAGGAAGAAGAAGGCTGCGAGCACACCGAGCACAGGTAGCAGAAGAAGCGCCGTTGCGCCGAAGAGAACAGCCAATACAGTCGGCACCAGCACCAGTCTCGAAGAGACCCAATTCCCATAGTCCACCGTCCAGCCGGCCGGTTCGCTCACGCGTTCATTTCTCCCTACCCGCGCGTATCCGGGGCCTCCCTGTGCCAGCGAGTGCCCGCCCCTGTTCATCCATCAGCCGAATTGGCGGCCTCCCCATCGACCCACTGCGCGCGAAGGCACGTGGGCACGGGCAGACCAATCCGAAGCTTACTAGCCCACATTGCAGCTGTCAAGCTTTCCCTCCCCAGCACCACGGGGCCGTACGATGGGCCCACCGCTACTCCTCGAACCGGAAGCGCCACGCCCCAATGGCGAAGAAGACCGCGGCCAAAGCCATCAGGACCCCCGCCTCGGGATGGACCCCTGCCAGGCCAGAGCCGCGGATGAGCGCGTCCTGGAGGTCCTGCATCGCCCAGGCGTGCGGGACGAACCGCGACAGCGACCGTTGGAAGTCGGGCATGATCGACGCGGGCATAAGGCGGTTTCCGAAGCGGACATCGCCAGCGTGAGGTGGGACGTCAGTCCACCGACCTGGGTGTCGGTGTTCCCCAGTGCAGCTATCATGTTCCCCAGGGCTGTGGTCGCTGCGGCCAGCGCCAAGCCATTCGCCGGCACAAAGCCGAATGAGAGACAGCCCGTGGGTACCACGACGAAACAGAGGATGGAAACAGAGCCTCCACCGCCAGCGACGATGACGGTGGCGACGACCAGCGCAATCTGCGGCAGCAAGAACACGAGGCAGCTCCGCGGCTGATGGAAGAACCTGCTGAAGAGGCGGATGCACATCGCGAAGAGACCGAATAGCCCGGTGACGGGGATTCACGTGGCGGACTGTAAGGGGCAAGAGGCCTGGACGAGGGTAGCTACCCAGATTGCCTCTGTCGTCAGGTAGGAAATCCCTATCAGGGCGCGCCCGCCCATAGGGGCGCTTCCCGGCGGCGCGGGGCAGGTCGGCCATTGACCCTCAGATCTCGACGGCTGCGCCGAGTCTTGTTCCCGTGCCATTCTATCAGCCCTCTGCCCGAAAAGGTTGGCTGCCCACGTTCGCACCCGTCAGGCCCGTGGAGGCCAGCCAGCGCCTGGGCTTCGCCAGCACTTACGCTGGCGGTTCAGCCCGATGATCGAATCGGACGGCGCATACGTCAATCCGCCGCCGTGCGTGAGCCAACACCTCGCCCCCCGGCTATGGTACGCACGAAAACAAAACCAGGTCTCCCCCCATCAGGACGCGCAGCGAGAAGGCGGTCTGCCGGCGACCCCGACCAAGCCGCCGTGCAGCGGCGGGACCCAACTGTGCGGCCGCTCAGTTGAGCCGACAGCGTCGCTGCAGTTCTGCGCGGATACGTGGGTCACGCCTAGGAAGCAGCTGTCAGGGCGCCGTCCGGCCAGACTGCCACGGTAACCAGGATGGGTTAGGATAGGTTTGATACGCCACCCTGGCCCGCGCGCAGAAGGGCCATGGTGTGCTCGAAACCGTCTGGCATCGCGGTCCCACGGGACCGGTGGATGATTCGGGAGACAGGGTCTGGGTCAGCGCCGGCGACGCCGCTGTGCCTGAGGCGACACCAAGGGCGAGGAGCAGGACAACGTCAGACCTCCAGACTACCATTGTCGCGCTAGTTACGCCGGCGTCGAGATCAGCAGCTCACCTCCGCGAATGGCGCGCCAGACGCCCGGCAGTCCACAGCATTAGCGCGATTGGCATGCCTTCGACGACGCACGCAATGAGCGGCATGAGCCCAACGCCGTAGGCATAGAGAGGGAGCCCGTAACGCCGCCGAGCCAGCACATTGATCAGGCCCACGGAGCCAAGCCAGAACCCCGCGAACATCCAGTTAGGGAATAGAATCGCCAGCAGCGCACCGCCCCTGCGCCAGCTGGGACGAGCGTTCAGATACAGCCAGGCCCCTCCCGTCGCCATCAGGAAGGTGGAAGCCAAGAATGAAGGGCTGAGCTCGAATGCCCGGTCCATCGTCCTCAGCCACTGACTGTGTAGGATACTGAGGTATGCCCGACGGGCAAGAGCATAGCCACCCCGCAGCCCGGTCAACAGCAACCCGAGGGCTGCGGCCAGAAGCAGGGCTCGAGCCCGGCACCCGCGGTTTCTCACGACCACCAAGGCGACGACCAAGAGTATCACACCGCTCGCGATCCAGCTGGGGACTAGGTTACCCTGCGCATGCTGGATGACCGTCGCGTGATCAAGCGCATCGGTCAATGCCCGGAGGGCAGACCAGTGCCAGGGCGGCGCGCGGTGCAGCCGGACCGTGAAGTCACCGCCCGCGTGCAGGAAGATCAGGTGCTTGGCCCCGCCGATGTCGGCCATTTGGAGCATCCCGTTGTAGAAGGGGTCCC
>JASFVG010000439.1:0-4113 GCA_050049955.1 Anaerolineae bacterium
ACAGATAGTTGTACTCCTCCGTACCCTCGTCCGCAGCGCTCAGAGACGAGACCATCATCGTCAGCTTATATCGCGAGACTTGCGCAGTAACCCAGTTGATCAGCCGCACCGCCATTCCGCCCTCGGCGTATGCTTCAGCGTCCTCCGGAAACGGCACCCGAACGGTGTCGGCTGTCACACCCAACGCCGCTAGGTCGTAGCCTCCAGAGTCCCATCCCCCATCTTCCGGGGTGGGCCGTTCAACGGTGACACCCAGCCATAGGCCCGCTTCGTGAAGCGCCTCACCCATGGCTTGCACGAAGGTAGTGAAGGCTTCCCGATGCTCAGGCCCCACACCGCGATAGTCAAGGTCGACCCCATCAAAACCGTGATCAACACACATCTGCAGCACGGCGTCGATGTGCGCCCGCTGCAGCTCCCCGTCGCTCAGTAGATCTACCAAGAGCCCCTGGTTGACCGATCCTCGGGGCGCCCAGTTCCGAAGGGTTGGGTACACGGCACACCCCGTGTCCTCAGCGGGCACCTCCAAGCTGGCCGGGTCACCTGCGAAGCCACCCATCGTGCCGAGCAGAAGGCCAGTTGGGTGCACCCCATCAAAGAGGTGGACCTGGCTCAAGCCGTCATCCGCATCCAGCGTGGTAGAGACCATCGGCGCCTTGGGGCTGGATTGCACAACTACCACTGACGACGGAAGCTCTGTGACCGTGGCACGGATGAATTCGTGCTCAGCCACTTCCGTATGCAAGTCGCTCCCGATCCACGTCCACTGCTCACCATCCCAGGTGTAGAGGTCGATCGTCTCCCAGGGCTCAGCGTTGTTGGGAAGCACGACGTCTACCATCACCGGATTCGACAGCTCTCCACGCGCGTCTATCGTGTAGTAGGGACTCTTCACCACGAGATGATCAGGCAAAGCTAGAGCCGCCTCCCTCAGCTTCCGGCCGGCAGAGCCCTCCAGAAACTCAAGCCGCGGGACCGAGCCTGCCCGCACACGCAGCCGACCCTCGAATGCGTCCGGATCGACCTGAAGCTTGATGCCATCAGGGTGTGCAACTGATACCTTGTCTGCGCTCAGGCGTTCATACCCGACCACCCCAATGCGAGTCAATAGGGAAATCGGGGGAAGCAGCAGAGCCGCGACCAGGAGTCCAACAAGGCCCCCCAATACCAGCCATCGCAGGCCAGTCCTTCCAGCAAGCCCCATCAACCATCTCGCCACAGCTGCCAGCCTTCTGTTCTCTCCATCCATCGGTGCCTCTTCCTCAACGGGGGTCGAAGCCATTCGCAATAGGCTTCTCCCCACGACTCATTGCCGGCGGAGCGCAGAGCCCATCCAAAACGAGCGACGCCCTGCCTCCCCCCCCCACAGGGGGCTAGTCCAGCTGCCTCTCGATAGGTCCTATGCCTATTCCCCTTCACAAACCGAATCAGAAGGCCAGGTACTCCGCCCCGTCACGGTCCAAATGCCAAGGCGCACGACCTGCTGGCCTGCGACGGAGGCTTGCTGGGAGCTTAAGGTGATTGGGCACAGGGCCGATTCGCGGTCCATCCCGTATCGGGGCACGCCCGAGCCAGGTTGCAGGCATTTTCCGGATGCCCGGTCCCGCAAACGGCGCGTATTCTAGCACACGGCCAACCTCTTGACAAACGGGGTCAGGGACCTCAGATTGCTGTGGCTCGCCTCAGCACCGACGCCCGCGTTCCCCTGCGGGCTCGGATCGCTCAGGGTATGCGACGTGAACGCTCGATCTCAGACGCCTGGGTTGCCCAGCGCGCGGCGTATCGGGGGCTAGTAGGGCTGAAGAGCCCTCAGGATGGCGGTCGATTTTTGCACCGGCACTGTTAAGAATCGTGGTCGCCCGACTTGCCGAGTAGACCAATTCGGTTATAATGTTGATAGGAATCACCTTTATACGTCACGACAAACGAATGGAACATAACTATGCACAATCAAACCCCGGGAAGGCGTTCGTTCGCCTGGCAGATAGGGCTCGTGCTGGTATTGGCGGGACTCGCAATCGTCGCTGCCCGTTTTACCTCTGCGAAGGAGAGAACAACAATGGTTCCGACAGCATCACCGGCTCAAGCCGAGAAGATTGCACCTCCCATCGATGCCAACGCACCGGATCGCACCGAGACGGCTACCTTTGCACTGGGCTGATTCTGGGGTCCCGACTCCCAGTTCGGGAGTCTTCCCGGCGTTGTCCGCACCCGTGTCGGCTACGCTGGGGGCGCAAGACCGAACCCCACCTACCGTGACCTGGGCGATCA
Source organism: Anaerolineae bacterium (assembly GCA_050049955.1). Taxonomy (GTDB): domain Bacteria; phylum Chloroflexota; class Anaerolineae; order B4-G1; family B4-G1; genus SKLM01. Next base: position 2,272 of record JASFVG010000439.1, read on the forward strand.
CAGTGAGACCGTTCAGATAGACTACGATCCCACGATCATCACTTACGACCGACTGCTCGACGTCTACTGGGACAGCCACAGTCCTACTAGCCGCCCCTACTCCCGCCAGTACGCGTCAATCGTGTTCACCCATGACGCCGAGCAGGATAAGAAGGCCCGGGAGAGCAGGCAGCGAGAGGAAGCTGAGAGAGGCCAGACGATCTTCACGGAGATCGTGCCGTTCACTCAGTTCTGGCTGGCGGAGGACTACCACCAGAAGTACCGTTTGCGACAGAACAAGGTGCTCATGGAGGAGTTCGCGACCCTGTACCCTGATCCGGGCGACTTCGTGAATTCGACCTCCGCGGCTCGCGTAAACGGGGTTCTCGGTGCGTACGGCACACTCGCCCAGTTTGAGTCGGAGATCGACGACCTGGGCCTTTCTGGCGAGGCTCGACAGCACCTGGTAGAGATCGCCCAGAGATACCTACGCTGACCACCTAGAGTGCGCCTCGGCCCGGCCCATCCAGGCTGACGCTGGGCACGCCTACCCCGCACCTAGGCCATTGTCGGTCTGCCGGAGACGGGAGACAACGGATTCTGAGCCTGGTCAGGCATGGCTGGTACAGCTGGCCTCCTCGCTGCTCCTTATGCTGCGACAGCACTGTGGTATAATACTGACTGCTGGCATACTTGGCATGGTCGGCATCATCGCCGCGATTGGGCAGCAAGCGTTGCGGCCGTACTCGGACTGGAATCCGGGCGACTGTCGGGCCCCCGGGCCGGGATGGCAGGGGAGGTGATATCTTGTTCTACCCATCTGATCGTGTCCTCGTCGCCATCTTGAATAGCCGGCGCGATCTGGCCATTGCCCGCGACGAAGGGTGGTACCGAATACCGCAGAGGAGCGCGCCGTCCAGCACCACTGAAGCGGTGGTCCTCGCCTTCTACTTCACCAGAGTGTTTGGCCAGCAGAAGTGGACCGTACCCTACTACACCGCTATAGAAGGCCACGAACTAGTGCGTCGCCACGACCTCTTTCCGCAGCAATCTGACCACCCGCGCGCCAACGATCCATACTACAAACTCCAGCTCGGCCCCCTCCTCGAGCTCGAAAGGCCAATCCCTAGTCTCCGCTGGAGGAGGGTCACGTTCATAGAATCAACCTGGGACCGTTTGATGGCCGCCGAGGAGATTAACGATCTCTACACTTCAGGCGCCGATGGGCTCTATGTGACCTTGAAGGAGGAGGATCTTCACCCAGAGCGCGAATTCCTGCTCCGAGAGCGTGGAACAGACTACATCCTTGACATCGCCATCCCGTGCCAGACGGGGACCCTCGCCATCGCCGTCACTGACCGACCCGCTCCTCGGACCGCCCTCCGCCGGCCGGATGTTCAGACGGTTTGCGAAGAGGTAGCGCGCCTGGGTGGGGAGCGAACCTGCCCGCGGGCGGACTGAACGCATTCAACCCGGCTGCGCGGCCGCAATCGACCCACGGCCCGATACCGAAGAGCTGAGACAGCGGGCCGCCATGTAGTCCAACCGCCTCCGCTGTCGGCCCATTGGCCGACCGGCGGATCCTAGATAACCAGGGCGATCGGTCTGGTGCTACTTCCTGCTAGCGCCTAGATCTGTTTGCCAGAGCGTGATGCCCCCGTATCGGCGCGGGGGGCGCGCGCCCAGCGCGACCGTATCCTCTGGCTGCCTTCAAGGCAACCGGGCGCCGAAGTGGAAAGGAGCCTTAGGATGGGCCTGGAAGAACGAACGCGTGTTGTCGTCACGGGTCTTGGCGCGATGACGCCTCTGGCCCTGACCCTCGAGGCGACTTGGCAGGGACTAGTCCAGGGCCAGTCTGGAGTT
>JASFVG010000440.1:0-4095 GCA_050049955.1 Anaerolineae bacterium
CGCGGCGGTATTGGGCATCCGGCCCCGGCCCTGGCAGGAGGCGCTGGGCGCGTTCCTGACGTCGAGCTGAGGCAGCGACGGGCCGCCGTCGCAGCATTTGACAGAAATCTGGGAGATGCCATCAAGATTCGCACAGAGCTGCACGGAGGAGGCACAGAGAGCCACTGAGTTCTTCCCTCTGCGTGCATCCCTGCCTCCTCTGTGAACCTCCGTGCATGCCTTGAGTCGTCCGTCGCCTCAGGAGGACCGCGAAAGGGGGTGGTTGTATGTCGTCCACGAACCAACCGCTGAGCACACAGACAAACGCCGAACACCTCTCCTTCTGGGAGAAACTCACGTATGGTCTAGGGGACGTGGCCCACTCCGCCGGGCCGGGGACGATCGTCCCCTTCTGGTACCTTTTCTTCCTCACGGACGTGGCTCAGCTGAAGCCTGCCCTCGCCGGTCTGACAGTGCTCATTGGGGGCATCTGGGACGCCATCAACGATCCCATGGTCGGACTATGGTCCGACCGAACGCGCTCGCGGTGGGGGCGTCGGCGCCCATTCCTGCTCTTCGGGGCGGTGCCCTATGGCGTGACCTTCGCGCTCATGTGGTGGGTCCCGCCTATCGAGGGCCAGTTGGTGCTGGCCCTCTACTTCGCCCTGATCTACATCCTGTTCGACACGGCGGTCACCATCGTGAGCTGCCCCTACTATGCACTCACCCCGGAACTGACACTCGACCACGACGAGCGAACGTCCTTGACGTCGTACCGCATGTTCATCTCAATCGTGGCTGGGCTGATCACGGCAGTCGGCTTCTCGCTCGTGCTCGACGCCATACCGGATGAGCGGTCCGCCTTCTGGGTGATGGGCCTCCTGTGTAGCGGGCTCTTCGTGGCCACGATCCTGGTCACGTTCTTTGGCACGCGCGAGCGCAGCGGCTTCCAGGTCCAGCCAGCAGCCCGTCCGCTGGAAAGCCTGCGCTGCGTGTTGAGCAACCGCGACTGGCGGTACACAGTGGGTATGCGCATCACGGCCTGGATCCCGGTGGATATCGCGTCGGCGGTGTTCGCCTACTACCTGATCTACTGGATTGGCATGAGGACGATGGAGGCATCCCTGGTGCAGGCGGTCCTGCTGGCCAGCGCGGCGGCCAGCATGCCCCTCATTGTGTGGATGACCAAACGATGGGAGAAGAAGACGGCCTTCATCATCGCCATCGGGTCCTGGGCGGTGGTGATGCTCGCTTTGCTCCTCGTCCCTGAGGGCGCAAGGCACCTAGTCTACCCCATTGCCATCCTGGTGGGGCCGGGCATCGCAGCAGCCCACGCCCTACCAACGGCGATGAGCGCGGACACGCTGGACGTGGACGAGCTCCATAGCGGCAAGCGCCAGGAGGGAGTGTACGCCGGGTTCGAGGTCTTCATTCGCAAGCTCTCCACCAAGCTGGTGCTCGCGGGCATTGGGCCGATCCTGGCGTGGGCCGGCTACGTGGAGGGCGCTCAGCGGCAGACGCCCCAGACGCTGACCGCGATACGGCTGCTGATAGCGTTGGCCCCTGCGATTATCCTAGTCGCCGCCGTAACCGTGGCGTGGCGGTACCCACTCACGAGAGAACGTCATCGCCAGATTCAGGCACAGTTGGCCGGGCGCCGCGCTGGGACGCCAGGCCTCTAGCTCGGGGGCCAAAGCCCGAGCGACTGCGTCCGTCGCTCCAATTCAGGCACGCTGGCGGCTATCCACAGCGACCGGCGCCATCCCGAAAGACGGACAGGTCCGCACCTGAATCCTATGCGGAGGGAGTCTGTGCAGCACGGCTACAATCTGCTGGTGGTCAGTGATCTCCACTTGGGCGAGGGGTGGGACCCGGAGACCGCGAGGACATCCCGACTTGAGGATTTCTTCCGGGATGATGCTTTCGCCCGCTTCCTCCGGTATCACGAAGGGATCAGGGACCAGCCCCGCTTCGGCGGTCGCCCCTGGCTGCTGATTCTCAACGGAGACATCTTCGACTTCCTGCAGGTGATCTCGCTGCCGAAGGAAGGGCCGCCCCTGCAGCGCGTCAAGGGCGTCACGCACCTCGACGAGCTGTGCGCCGATGAACGCGCACACGGCCTCGGCACGACGCCTAAGGAATCAGCCTGGAAGCTGACGCAGATCGCCAGGGGCCACCAGCGCTTCTTCGCCGCCCTAGGCTCGTTCCTGGCGCACGACAACCAGGTGGCAGTCGTCCGAGGCAACCACGACGTCGACCTTCATTGGGAGCGGGTGCGGGCGTGCTTCGTTGAGGAGACGTTTCAGGCCTACGAGCGCCAGCGACAGCAGGAGGGCGTGGGTCCGCAGATCACGTTGTATGGTTGCCGAGACCGCATCCGCTTCTACCCCTGGTTCTACCACGAGCTGGAGCGTGTCTACGTGGAGCACGGCGGCCAGTACGACGTAACGAACCACTTCAGCGACTTCCAGAACCCGGTGTCGCCCAACGACCCGGGGCGCATCGATCTGCCCTGGGGTAGCCTGTTCGTGCGCTACCTGTTCAACAAGGTGGAGGACGTCCACCCGTTCGCCGACAACGTCAAGCCCCTCACACGCTACCTGAGCTGGGCCTTCCGCACGGATCCGATCAGGGCGCTGGAGATCCTCTTTGAGCGAAGCGGGGTCTTCCTGCGGGCATTCTGGATCGCGGCACGGAAGGCGGCTTCGGCGCTCCGCCCCCGGGTGCAGAGCGCCCCATCGTGCGACGAAATGGAATCACTTCCAGCGCAGGTGACGCGCCAGATCGATTCGCTCGCGCGCCGTCAAGTCGGTACAGCGTGGCAGACGTGGGTAGCAACCGTCATCAGGGCGCTGATCTCGCTCCTGACGCTGCTCATCATGGGCGTGTTCATCGCCCTCGCCGCTACGACGCTCGCCCTACAGCGTGGCCCCCAGACGGTGGCATTATTCCATCTGGCGATGGCCGCCCTCACGGGTTTGCTGGGCCGGGGGCTGCAGCGCGCGCTATCGCGCCTATTGGAGCGCCATGACCTCCTGGAGGCGGCTGGCGAGCTGGAGCAGATCCTCAGATCAGCAGGGGGGGTTCAGTACGTGGTGATGGGTCACAACCATCAACCAGCCGTCGAACCGCTGAATGGGGCCTGGTACGTGAACACCGGGGCCTGGGTGCCGGTCTACCAAAAGGAAGGACCCGTGGAGGGGAGGGAGGCGCTGACCTTCTTCCGCCTCGCCTGGGGCTACCGCGGGACGCCGGAGTTGCTGCGTTGGGATGACGCCGCCGGCGCCCCGACGAAGATGATCCTCTAGCTGCTGACCTCTATCGGTCTGAAGGTCGCCGGGCAGCGGCCAAAGGAGCCGCCACCCTACTCATCACCCGACTACAGAATCCCGACTTGACTGTGGTCGGCCAGGGTTAGCTTGTAGGCCTTCGGCTTAATCGGGGAGCGGGTCAGGTTCACATTACGCCCGATCAGGCTGTCCTGGATGCGCGCCGGGATATCGCGAATCACGCTCTCCGCCAGGACAATCGACCGCTCAATCTCACTGTCCTCTATCTCCACGTCGTGATGAATTGAGGTGAAGGGCCCGACATAGGAGTTCACAATCCGTGTGCGCTCTCCGATGATCGATGGTCCTCGGATGACGCTGTTGATGATCTCAGCCCCCTTCTCAAGGGTGACCCGGCTATCTACCTCTGAATCGCGATCGACGTAGCCCTCAACGCGCGGGGTCAGCTCCTCCAGCACCAGCCCGTTGGCGGTCAGCAGCTCATTGGGCTCCCCGGTGTCGATCCACCACCCACGATGGATGTAGGGATAGACTTTCCGGTCGTTCTCGACCAGCCACTGTATGGCGTCGGTGATCTCCAGCTCTCCTCGCCATGAGGGTGTGATGCTGTCGACCGCTTCATGGACATGGTGGTCGAACATGTAGATGCCGACCAACGCCAGATCGGATGGCGGATCGGCCGGCTTCTCCACAAGCTGGACCACACGACCCTCTCCATTCAGCGCGGCTACGCCATACCGCTCCGGATGCGCCACCCGGGTCAGGACGATCTGCGAGCTCCAGTCCGACTGCTGGAACTGCTGAACCAGATCGCCGATGCCGCCCT
>JASFVG010000441.1:0-4071 GCA_050049955.1 Anaerolineae bacterium
CCGCTCGATGTTTCCGCGGGTGAGATCGATCTCCAAATCAAACCCCGTCTCTGCGTACCTCATCTTCAGCCTCTCCTAGGTATCCCGGCCACATCAGCAGCGACCAACGGCTGCCAGAATGGGTAGGTTGGTTCTCGGTAGCTTGGCTAACTGGTAGCTTGGTAAGTTGGCAGATTGGTCATTCTACCAACCTACCAGTCTCCCAATCTACCGATCCTTCCACACCGGCGGCCGCTTCTCCATGAACGCAGCCAGCCCCTCGTGAGCATCTTCGGTGGCCATCAACGGGCCGAGATACAGCTCCTCGACGGCAGCCAACCCCTCGGCGAAGCCACCGGCACTGCCCACACGCACCGCTCGCTTCGTCAAGCGGAGCACCGCGCCGCTCAGCCTGGCCAGCTTGCCCACAAACGCGTCGGCCGCTCTTTTCAGCTCCTCTGGTGGCACCACCTTGTTGACCAGCCCCAATCGCTCGGCCTCGTCTGCCCGGATCCGATCGCCGATGAGCACCATCTCCATCGTCTTCTTGGGCCCAATGATGTCCGGCAGGGCCACAGCAGCGATGGGAGGCAACACACCCACCTGAATCTCGGGCTGGCCAAAGCTGGCCTTCTCCGAGGCGATCACCATGTCGCAGAAGAGGACCAGCTCACAGCCACCGCCCAGCGCCGCCCCGCCCACCACGGCCACCGTCGGCACCTCCAGCCGGTCGAGCAGCTGGAAGATGGTGTGAAAGACCTCGATCATCTCCTCGACCATATCCGCGGTGTGCTCAGAGACGTCGACCCCGGCCGAGAACGCCTTACTGCCCTCGACAGCCTCGAAGACCAGCACCTTGACCGTTGGGTCGTCGCTAAGCCCCCCCAACGCGGCGTTGATCTCCCGCATCATCGCTATGTCGAGCACGTTCAACGGCGGCTTGTTCAGCATCAGCCGCGCGACGCCATTCTGCACCTCAAAGATGATACTCTGGAAACTCATCGACCCGTTCTCCTCCTGACGCCGACCCGTGCGGCCAGCGCGGGTAAGTATCAGATGTACTGCCCGCCGTCCACCTGGATGACCTGACCGGTGATGTGCCGCGCCTTTTCCGTGCAGAGGAAGGTGACGACGTGGGCCACCTCCTCCGGGAGCCCTAGCCGCCCGAGGACGATCTCCGCCAGGGCCAACTGTCGCACCTTCTCTGGCGCCTCACGAACCATCTCCGTCTCGATCAGGCCCGGTGCGACGGCGTTGACATTGACATTGTACCGCCCCAGCTCTCGGGCACACGCCTTCGTGAAACCGATGACCCCAGCCTTCGCCGCCGAGTAGTTGGTCTGACCAAACTTGCCGCGCAAACCATTGATCGAGGTAATGTTGACGATCTTCCCCGCCCCGTGCTCGCGGAAGATGGGGGTGACAGCCCGCGTGTAGTTGAAGGTGCCCTTAAGGTCCACCTCGATGACCCGGTCCCACTGCTCCTCGCTCATCTTCCACACCACGCCGTCCCAGTTCATCCCAGCGTTGTTGACCAAGATGCCCACGCGGCCGAACGCATCCAACACCGTCTGCACGACGCGCTGGGCCTCATCGAAGCTGGCCACATCAGCCTGGACGGCCAGAGCGCGCCGGTTCGTGGCCTGCACCGCCTCGACGAGCTCGAGGGCCAGCTCGGCGCTCCTCCGGTAGATGAGGGCCACGTCGGCGCCGTTCGCGGCGAGGTCCAGCACGATAGCGCGACCGATACCTCGAGTCCCTCCTGTGACGAGAGCGACCTTCCGCTCCAGATCCATCTCCACTCTCCCTCTTACGCCACGCGCTCGACGATGGTCGCGGCTCCCTGGCCGACCCCGACGCACATCGTGGCCAGACCGTACCGAATCGGCTGCCCCGCTTCCGCCCGACGCCGCATCTCGTGGAGCAGCGTCACCATCAACCGGGCGCCCGTGCAGCCCAGGGGGTGCCCCATCGCCACGGCGCCCCCATTGACGTTCGTCCTGGCCGTGTCAAGTCCCAGTTCCTTGATGCAGGCGAGGGCCTGAACGGCAAACGCCTCGTTCAGCTCGATCAAATCCAGGTCGGAAACGGTCAGCCCGGCGCGCTGCAGCACCTTGCGAGTGGCTGGAATCGGGCCGTAGCCCATGGTGCGGGGGTTGACCCCGGCCACGGCCGAGGCCACCCAGCGGGCGAGGGGCTCCAGACCTAACTCCTCCGCTTTCTCCTCAGACACCAGGAGCAGGGCAGCGGCTCCGTCGTTGATGCCGCTCGAATTGCCGGCTGTCACTGTGCCACCAGCACGGAAGGCGGGCCGCAGTCTGGCCAACTGCTCGGCGCTGGTGGTCAGGTGCACGGTGCCGTCGTCATCGACCGCGATACGGGGATGTTCGTCGGTGTCGGCCACCAGAGGGGGCCCCTTGCGCCGGGGAACAGACACGGGCACGATTTCGTCCTTGAAGCGGCCGGCCTCGATGGCCGCCGCCGCCCGCCGCTGGCTCTCGAGAGCGAAGACATCCTGTTCCTCGCGGCTGATGCCCATCTCGTCCTGGATGTTCTCCGCCGTCTGCCCCATCCCCTCCAGGGGGAAGATCTCCTCCATCTTCGGGTTTGGGAAGCGCCAGCCGATGGTCGTATCGTACATCGTGACGCTGCCCCAGGGATAGGCACGCTCCGCCTTGGGGACCGACCACGGCGCCCGGCTCATGCTCTCCACCCCACCGGCCACGAACACATCTCCCTCCCCACATCTGATGGCACGCGCGGCCTGGTTGATCGCCTCCAGCCCGGAGGCACAGAGGCGGTTTACCGTGACCCCGGCCACGTGGAAGGGCAGGCCGGCCAGCAGGAGCCCCATGCGGGCCACATTGCGGTTGTCCTCACCGGCCTGATTTGTGCACCCCATGTAGACGTCTTCTATGAGCTCGGGCTCGATGTTCGCACGAGCCACGACTTCTCTGATGGTCAGCGCGGCCAGGTCATCCGGTCGCACCGCCGCCAGCGCTCCACCGTGCCGGCCCACGGGCGTACGTACCGCTTCGACGATAACTGCCTCTCGCATACTCCCCCTTTCCCAGGTAGTGCTCGGGGCCGCGCGCCTGGCCCTGACTCCTTAGTTGCGGTGACTACGGTCTACCGACCTGAGGGGCTTTGGCGAGGATCGTGTCCACGAAGGACTCGGCTCCCTCCACCAGCAGATCGTGATACTGCCTAAACAGCTCTGTTGCCTTTTCACCCAACCAGTCCTCGGGCAGCAGCTCTAGTGGAAGATTCGGATCCACGTAAGGTGAGGAGCGATACTCGTGAATCAACATGAATCGCTCCACAAAGCAATCCCGCGGCTCCAGGCTCTCGCCCGCGGTCAATCGAGCCTGACGGTCCCGAAAGGGGGGCTCGTAGCGCTCGATGAGTGTGACATAGGATGCGTTGAGCCGCTCCAGATCCCAGCATCGCCGGAGCACGTCCTCGTCGCTGGAGAAGCCCCGGTGTTCGGCGGTGAAGAATTCCACGTACGGACGGACGCCCAGGGGGTCTACAACCCGCTCCACCTCCGCCCGTAGGTCCCGGTGAGAGATCCAGGTTGCAGGGCTCAGGGAACCGAAGCCAAGCCAGAGCAGGCGCCGCCGGAGTCTGCGCCGGAGATGGCTCTTGGACTCCGGTATGAAATACGTGACCAGGTGCCACCGCCCATCCCACGGATCGCTTCGGGGTTGGAAAATCCGGCGGGCGCCTTCCTCCAGCAGCTCGAGGCATTTCGGCGTCAGGGAGTAGTAACTGTAGCGCCCCGCCCTGCGGCTGTCCAGCCATCCCTTGCGGGACATGCGGGAGAGCGTTGAACGGACGGCCTGGCCCGACAGACCGAACAGGCCCAGCAGCTCGATCAGGCTGCCCGTCCACACCTCGCCGCCGCGGTGACGGATGTAGTCTCCGTACAGGGTGAAGACCAGGTCCTGCGAGTTAGACATATCCGCCTTTCCTAGATGAGCGGCGGTCCCGGCGGGGTCGAGGGATCGAGCCCGATGAGCGTCCGAACCAGGGTCAGCGCGTAAACGAGCAAGGCGCCACGATATATGTCACTTCAGTGGGGTATCGGAC
>JASFVG010000442.1:0-4061 GCA_050049955.1 Anaerolineae bacterium
CAAGAATGCCATGCCGTCCAAGGTTAGGCCGGTCCCAGGAGCCATACGATCAACGGCGCGCGCGCGGATACCGAGCGGAAGGAAGAGACCCCCTCCAATAACGAGTGCGGCCATGACGGCCCACCACAGATGGCGCAGATCCGTCCTCCACCGACGTGCCAAGAGCCACTGTAGGCTCACCGCAGCGGCCACCGAGAGGAGAATCCATACCTGCAGATAGAACTTGAAGACGGTGTTCATACGTCCTATGTCTCCGCTGAGCACCACCACTTCAACGGCGAGGGAAAGGACCATTCCGGTCCCCACGGCAAGCCACAGGAATCGCCTGTCGCCCTCCCTGTTCCTCTGTTCTTCAGTGCCCGGCACGACAAATAGTACCCCCGCGACACATCCCACCGGGATCGTCACGAGGGCAACAGGGTAACCCTGTGTAGACAGGGCCACGCCAAGGACCAACGCTCCCGCGATCGCAAGCACCAGCTTCAGTCGCAGCGCCCTACTCTGCCCTGCCAGGTTCAAGGCCTCGATAGCCATGCGCGTCACGATTGGAAACAGCAGGATCGCGTGGATCCACAGGTACAGATCAACCGGGGTCTTTCCCCCGTCCCACAGCTGGAACGAACTGTACCCAGCAACATAGTAGCGGACGTAGGGAAGATAGAGGACAACGGTCAAGGCGGTCAGGGCAACAGCCGGCAGCGCGAAGGACTTGATCCGCGCGATGTATGGCCTGCGACGCGGAGTCGTGCTCACTGACACGCCAAGATTGGCTCGCCCGGTGTCAACTCCGGCCTTTGGCCGAGTCTGCCAGGCGCCGATTCCCAGCGAGAACAAGCCAAGCAGGAGATACGTAGGATAGTCCCACGTGTTGGTGGGGCGGAGGGCACCAATCACGAGCCCACCCAGGAGGATGCTACCCCAGTTCAGCCCTGCCCCCCGCGCCCAGTTCAGCGCCAGGGCGATGGCGAACAGGGTCAGGGGGAAGGCTATCATATGGGCGTGCAGATCGGCGTAAAGAAACGTGAAAGCAGGGAACTCCGCCACAGGATTGCCCGCGTCTGACGGGATAATGCGTGTAGGATGCCAATACCACGACTCCGTCCGGACGCCGAAGGTCGCTCCTTCAACAATAACTCGCCACAATCCCCGGAATAACGATACAGCATTGGGGAAGCCTGGGATGGTGCTGGGGAATGAGACCTCGCCCAAGGCGATCAACTTGCCGCGGATCAGATGGACGACGCCGAGATTGCCCAGCAAGACTACCACGACAAGTGCCGAAACACCCGCTAGCAGTGCCCTACGTCTGTCTGGGCCACCGGCGTTGTACGCAACGGAGAAAGCCCCAACGCCAGTCAGCGCAAAGATGACAGGCACCGCCAGATTGTAGGCAACCGCGGGGACAGTGCCGATCAGCTTGGCCAGTGTTCCGACGATGACAAACCCGAAGTAGTAGTAATTGATCCACGTGCCCGATAGCCAGGGGTTGTACGGTGGGAACCACGTCGACTTCATCACTGCGTTGAGGTACGCGAAGTCCATCGGCTTCTCACCGCCCACGACTGGATGCCATAGATCAGGCTGCAGACATCGGACCCCGACCCAGAAGGCGAAGAGCAGCGCGAAGAGCCCCTCGTAGACCAGCAGGACACGCCAGTGCCCGCGGAGGAACGCTCTGAGCTCAACCCGCTTGAGCCACCCGATGCCCAACCCGACGAGGGCGAGAAAAGCAACCATCCGAAGGATCGTCACCCTGGTATTCGGAAACGCGCGCAGGCTGGCTGCCAGCCATGCCATGTAGGCGATAAGTAGGAGGCCTAGGACCCGCGCAAGCCCATACCCGTGGTCGCGCAGGCCCGGCAGCGCCGCGAAGAGCAGCGGGAATGCCAGCAAGCCAAGCGCCGTCACGACCAGCCACCATACCACGGCCGCTAGACCCGGATACCGATTGAGCACACCATTCCGGTTGAACATCTCCGACCAGGTTCCTCCGAATCGCTGATCGGCCCAGGTCTCCTCGTCAAACTGAAGCAGCCGAGGCGCTGCTGTCGCTTCCCGCGGCGCAAGGCCCTGCTGCACCCGGTCCAGCTCGATGCCGTCAAAGACCCGGCTCACCAGCTCAGTCGAGTACTGTTCGGTCTTGCGAAAGAGGAGGACACGTGGATGGTCGTACACACTGAAAGCCTCCTCGGCGGGAGGCAAAGGCACGGCAATCGGCCTGCGTTGGGCCACGAAATCCGCCTCTACCGGTTCAAACGGGTTCTCCTGGTCCGGGAAGATGAAGGGGCCCAACGCTGGATAAGAGGTGAAATCGGCCTCTAGCTCGAAACCCAGCTCTTCTGCGAAGAGTGCGCGATAGTAGACGATGGTCAAGGGATAGCGAGCCGGAAGCCGTGGAATCGACCCGTAGAGCCGGTTGCTCGCCAGAAAGATCCAATCGGCCTCATCGAGCCACGCAGCCAGCTGCTGGCGCTTCTCCTCCGTGTCCTCATTGTAGTTCTGCATCTCGATCCCACGGTATATGCCGCCAAACGGATCGTGTCCGTCGATGCGCAGTGGGAGGCCCCAGTCCCAATGCTCGTTGGCCACTGTCACGCCCGCCGGAACGTGGTCATAGATCCAACGCGAGGCTGCCAGCCGCGGATGAGGCCCCAGGTATATCGTGCAGAACGCTAGACCCCACAGCACCGCGCCCAGGGCAGCGACTCCAGATAGCCCAATCCCGATCCGACGGCACCACGCGCGCCGCGATCGCGCTACACGAACCATCCAGCATGCGCCAAAGAGAAGCAGCAGAGGATAGAGGGGAAGGAAGGCCCGCATAGTCTTCACCCACCGCGTTGCTTGATAGAGGAAGAAGACTGTCGCCCACCCCCAGAGCACCAGGTGCCGTCGCCCTCGGGGCGCTCCAAAGAGGAGCTCGACCCCCGTCGCGGCCCAGCCTGCCCACGCGGCAATGCCCAGGGGAAGCCCCATGCCCCACACCACCATGTTCATCCAGGGGAATGCAATGGGCAGACGGCCTGCCCACTGGCGCCCCGAAGGCAGGTCGACCTGTCCAGATTGCTCCGCTCGAATCTCACTCAGCCGTCCAAACCACTCCGGACTGGGACGAATCCCCAGTATTCCCGGGCCCTCGAAGGCATAGGGCTGGGCAACCCGAAAGGCAATTAGCGACAGCAGCCCGGCCAGACACAGCCGCAGGAAGAGCGGCCAGGACGACGATGCGATTCGAGCGACTGAAAGGTGCAATACCGATCCTGGCCATGCGCGCGAGGTGAGGCGGGAGACTCCGGCCAGAACGACAAGAAGCGCAGAGGTGGCCGCACTGACCTTGGACGCTGCCGCCAGCCCCACGCCAAGACCGGCCAACGCGAAGTCAGTCCAGCGTCCCACCTGTGCCGCGCGGACCGAGAAGAGGGCGACGAACATCGTGAAGAAGCAAGCCGTGCTGTCAACAGTGAAGAAGTGTGCCTGCTGGATCATGAATGCTGTCACGGCACCCAGACCGGCGGCGAGAAGGCCCGTCGCCTCGTCATAGAGCCGGCGGCCGATGCAGAAGACCAAGACCAGCGTCCCCAGATCGGCAAGTCCGGAAAGCGCCCGGCCCACCAGTGCGTTGAAGACACTGGTGAATGCGCCTGGTCGGCAATCGCTGATGTGCGAGCGGATGAGCACCGATGCGACTGCCCTGCTCAGGGGCCTAGCGGAACCATCGCATGCCTGATCAAGCCATTCGCCGGCCGCGCGGGAGAGAAACAATGGTAGCGTACCGTAGCTATACTGGTGTCCCTTGGTGCGGACGTTGAGGGGAGATTGGTGAGTGTCGAAGTAGAGCGAAAGATCCGTGGGCCAGCTGATCAGCGATATGGTGTTTCGCATGTGGCCTTCATCAGGATGAATGTACTGCCCCTCGTCCCAGTTCAGGCCTGTGAAACGGAGATAGCTCGCCAGGACCAGAACGACAGCCAGCAGGACCGATGACCACCAGCGAGGGGCGCCGTCCGAACCCATTCCGTCAGTGCTGGGCGACGGAGACCGCATTCGGCCCGGCTCGTCCG
>JASFVG010000443.1:0-4055 GCA_050049955.1 Anaerolineae bacterium
GGGTGTTCTCGCTGCTCCCCACGACACCGCAAGTTGGTCTGCCTACCCCTAGGACCGCTGAGAGGCCCGCAACTCCGGGCCGATGTGGGCCCTGCAGCGCTCACGGGTTTCTCCCTCGGGTGTCGGAACTCCTTGCCGGTCGAGGCTTCAGGACCTCCGCGCGGTACCCAGTCTATCTTCCCCCGCGCAGGAGGTGGCGCGTGAGCGTGCTGGAACAGCGGATCAGCCGGCTGGAGCGCATCCTCTCAGTCAGCCGCGACCTCACATCCACCGTGGCGCTGGAGCCGCTTCTAAGGCGGATTGTCGACACGGCGGCGGAGCTGACCGCAAGTGAGGCCGCCTCTATCCTTCTCAGCAGCACCCGGACGGGCGAGCTCCATTTCCGGGCCTCCTCGGGCGGTTCATCCGAGGAGCTGGTGAGCATACCAGTCCCCTTGGATGGTTCCATCGCCGGCGCTGTTCTCGACTCCGGAGAGCCTCTGATCGTCGACGACACGCGCGATGATCCGCGCCACTACCGGGCGGTAGGCCAGCAGATCGGGAAGGAAATCCGCTCCCTGGTCGCCGTGCCGCTTAGGATCGAGGACCGTCGCATCGGCGTGCTGGAGCTGGTCAACAAGCGTGGCGACCAGCAGTTCACGCCGGAGGACGTCGAGACGATCACGCTGCTGGCGGCACAGGCCGCCGTCGCGATCGATAATGCCCGGCTGGTGACCGAGTTGCGCGATGCCAATATCCGCCTGGAGAAGCTGGGACAGTTGAAGTCAGATGTGATCGGCATCGTCTCGCACGAGTTGTGCACACCGCTCAGCCTGATCTTCGGCTACGCTTCGCTGCTCCGAACTGAAGTTCAGGGCGATGAGGTGGGTTCACAGCTCCAGGTTGTGTACGATGCGGCTCTCCGGTTGAAGCAAGCTATTGAGACCATGCTTAACCTGCGCTACCTCGAAACCGGGCGGATGGAGCCATCGTATGGGCGCTTCGATCTACGAGAGACAGTCGCCGAGTCCTGCTCCGACTATCGAGCCTTGGTCGGCGGGCAAGGGCTGGAGCTGGTCGTCTCCCTACCGGAGGATCCCATCCCAGTGTACGCCGATCGGTACAAGATCGGCGTCGTGCTGGACAATCTGCTCTCCAACGCGGTCAAGTTCACGCCGGCGGGAGGCGAGGTTCGGGTGGAGGCTGCGGCGCTGCGCAGTTGCGCCGAGGTGGCCGTCGTCGATAGCGGTCCAGGCATCCCGGACGATGCGATTCAGCACATATTCGAGCCTTTTGAGCAGCTGGACGACCTTATGACCCGTGAGCACGGCGGCCTGGGCCTGGGTCTGCCCATCGCCAAGGGGTTGGTCGAACAGCACGGCGGCCGATTGTGGGCCGAAAACGGCCCGCACGGCGGAAGTCGTTTCGTCTTCACACTGCCGGAAGCCTAGGGCTGCCCGGGGATCCAGGCGAGCATTCAGGCACCGCTCCCCAGCTGGTCCACCTACTCCCCACTGTTTCGACGCATGGCCCTTCGGCCTGAGCCCACGTTGAGACCACGCGGTAACGCCCTTCACCACGCTTGCTTGTGATGCGCCCATGCTGTAACATGGGCTGGCGGAGCGAAACCCCGCCTGTGGGGCTCGGTCCACGGGTGCGCTTCCAGGTAGAAGGGGCCGGTGACGCAGAACCGCGCTTGGGTAGTTGACACGGTCGAGCGTTGTGTGGCCCTCCGCTGGCGGCACGCTCCACGAACAGCCACGATCATAGCGGGGGTGTGTAGCATGTCGAAGGCCAGGATCCTCATCGCAGAGGATGAGGCGGTCATTGCTCTGGACATGAAGGAGACCCTGGAACGCAAGGGCTACGCAGTCCCAGCCGTCGTTGCCTCGACCCACGACGCACTCAAGGAGACGGCCCACCTCAAGCCCGATCTGGTGCTCCTGGATATCGGCCTGAAAGGGGACCTGAGCGGTGTCGATGTCGCAGAGAGGATTACGGCTGAGTTCCAGATTCCTGTGGTCTGTTTGACCGGACACGCCGGAGAGGCGACGGCGGGGCGGGAAGGCGGTACGAGGCGCTCCAGCTACCTGGTGAAGCCGCCGGAGGATCGCGAATTGGAGCTGAGCGTCGAGATGGCCTTGTACCGGTACGCCACGGAGGGAGAACTCCGGGTAAGGGAGCAATGGATCTCGGCGACGCTGGGGAGCATCAGCGATGCCGTGGTGACGACTGACGGGGATGGCAGCGTCACGTTCCTCAATCCATCCGCCCAGCAGCTCACGGGATGGCAGCTGAGCGACGCCGCCGGGCGGCACTGGACGGAGGTGCTTGCCCTGGCCGACGCAGAGACACGCACCGCTATCGGCTTGTCCCTTGCTGAGGCGGCAGATACAGGCGGTCCCAAGCGGCTGGGAGACTGTATCGTCACCGCCAGAGACGGAGTGGAGACCTGCGTCGACGGCAGCGTCCAGCGGATCGGTGATGGGACAGTCACGGAGAGGTTGGGGTACGTCTTGTCCTTCCGGCGCATCGAAGAGCGCTTGCTCGCAGAGAGGGCGCTGCGGGCATCCGAGGAGCGCCTTGCCGTGCTCAATGCCGTCAGCTCGGCCGTATTCTCGTCTCTGGAACCGGATACGGTGATGCAGCAGATACTGAGCGCGACCCGCCAAGCCTTTCGGGCGCCCCGGGGGTCTATCATGATCCGCGATCGTGAGTCGGGTGAGCTGGTCTTCACCATGACGTCCTCAGGGGAGCAGGGCGACAAGCTGCGCCTGAAAGGGGTCCGTCTGGAGCCGGGACAGGGCATTGCTAGCTGGGTGGTGGAGCACGACCAGTCTGCGTTGGTGGAGGACGTGCGCACCGATCCCCGCTGGTTCGGTGGTGTGGACGAGATCAGTGGGTTCGGCACGCGATCACTGATGGGCGCCCCCCTGAAGCGCCGCGGTGAGATCATTGGCGTCATTGAGATTCTGAGTGATCGTCAGGATGCGTTCTCCACCGAGGACCTGAACCTGCTGGAGGCGCTGTGCGCCATTGCTGCCGTAGGACTTGACAATTCGCGCCTATACGCTGCCATGCGATCGCAGGCCGATGCGCTGGCGCGGCTGCATCAGGTGGGCCAGGCGCTCTCCTCGACACTCGACTATGATGGGGTGATCCACTCAGGCCTACGCAGGATCCATGATTTCTTCCCGGCCTCCAATGTTTGGTTCCTGGAGCCTCGACCCGGGAGCGGTGAACTGCGGCTCGTCGCGTCGGTGGCGAACCGTCGTGTGACTGATGTCCTGATTCGTCAGGAACCAGGCGATGCATTCACCACCCGGTTGTTGGAGGAGGGAAAGCCCCAGCTGCTTCTGGAAGCCGCCGCTGATAACCCCTTCCTTGTCGGTGTCGACGAGCATGTCGGTACCCCAACCCGTTCTTTGGTGGCCGTGCCCTTGGCAACCACGGACCGGATAACCGGCGCCGTTGGCGTGTCAGGCAGCGAACGGGATGCCTTCGATCGCGGAGACCTGAATATGCTGCAGGCCATCGCCTCTACCATGAGCGTGGCCCTCGAGAACGCGCGTCTCTACGAGGACTTGAAGGCCCTGCTCCGTGAACGCGAGGATACGGAAGCGCGCCTCATCCAAAGCGAGAAGATGGCTGCTCTGGGCCGACTTGTCGCCACCATCACGCACGAGGTCAATAACCCACTCCAGGCGATCCAGGGCTGTCTGTCGCTCGCGGAAGAGGAGATGGACGGACGCCGGCGTGAGGAGAAGTTGCGCCGCTACCTTCAAGTAGCGAGCACAGAGATCGGTGACATTGCCGACATCATAGGTCGGGCCCGCGCTTTCTATCGGCCGGACGCTGAGAGCCCGCGCCCCACTGACGTGCGTGCCGTCCTGGAGAGCGTGCTCAGCCTCAGCAGTCGGCAGCTTCAGCGCGGTGACGTGGTCGTTGAATGCAAATGGGCGGCTGACCTGCCCTTGATCCTGGCGAGCCCCGGCCAGCTCCGGCAAGTCTTTCTCAACCTGGTGCTCAACGCGGTTGACGCCATGCCTGAGGGTGGCACCCTCGGGGTGCGTACA
>JASFVG010000444.1:0-4043 GCA_050049955.1 Anaerolineae bacterium
GAGCCAGGTGGCAGGTGTCAGCATTGTGACCCCTGCAAAATCCTGGCAGGGTGGGGCGGTGCTGGGGCGTTCTCGGATGGTAAGCTGACCCTCTCACCTGCCGTTGGTGGGCGGCTTCCGGAGATCCTGGGAGAGAGACCAGCCGCTCAGCTCGTACGTCGGGTCGACGAAACCTACGTCAGCTTTGGCGCACCTGAGCCTGTGTACGGTGAGCGCAATGACGAGATAGAGAGCCTGGAGAAGCGGGCGGCCAAAGCGGGCATGCGCTTCATCTCCGTTCCCATTCGACACATTGGTACGGACCGCTGCGCCGGGATTTTGCGAGGAATGCGGGACGCTCTGCTGGAGCGCGGCGTTGAGATACGGGTCGAGGCACCCGTCGAGCGCATCTGGACCGAGGACGGCCGACTGCTTGGCGTGGAGACCGAGACTGGTGAGAGGTTGGCTGCCGGGGCAGTGGTCCTGGCCCCGGGCCGGGAGGGCGCTACTTGGCTGAAGGCGGCGGCGGATGATCTCGGTCTGACGCTGGACCGAAACCCAGTGGATCTCGGCGTGCGTGTGGAGGTTCCCGCCGTCGTGCTGGAGCCGATAACTGAACTGGTCTACGAGTCCAAGTTCATCTACTATTCCAGGGCCTTCGACGACCGCGCGAGGACTTTCTGTATGTGCCCCCATGGCGAGGTGAGCACCGAGTACGCTGGGGACGTGATGACCGTGAACGGCCACTCCTTTGCAGATCTTCGCACAGCCAACACCAACTTCGCCGTCCTGGTCAGCAAGACGTTTACTGAGCCCTTTGACGATCCCATTGCCTACGGGCAGAGCGTCGCGCGGTTGGCGAACCTTCTGGGCGACGGCGTCATGGTGCAGCGGCTAGGCGATCTCGAGAGCGGGCGACGGTCCACGCCGGCCCGTATCGCGCGTTCGATTGTCACTCCGACGCTCTCGAGCGCAACCCCCGGTGACCTGAATCTGGTGCTACCCTATCGCTATGTGGTAACGATTCTCGAGATGCTGCACGCCCTGGACGAAATCGCTCCCGGCGTGGCGTCTCGCCACACGCTTCTCTATGGCGTGGAGGTCAAGTTTTACTCGTGCCGCCTTCAACTCACGCGGGAGATGGAGACACAGATAGAGAACCTCTTCGCATGCGGAGATGGTGCGGGCGTGACGCGGGGATTGGTCCAGGCATCTGCCTCTGGCTTGGTAGCGGCCGAGGCCATTCAGCGACGCCTGGCATCATAGGTCCGCCTACCGCGAGGACCGTTCAACATTTCACGCCTGCCCGGGGGAATTGGTCCTGAACGATGGTCGCGATGGTTCTCGCAGGGGCCGACTGCGTCCTCAAAGCGGCCTAGTTGGGCACCGGTACTTTCGGCTCGGTGTCGACGCCCATCGCGCCCCTTAGGTCCTGGGCGTGCTCGCGGTCGTGCGTGACATAGACCCGAGTCCATTGATACGCAGTTCCCGCTCGGCCCCAGGGGAAGCGGAATGACTCAGCCAGTCTGACTTCGTCCATCCGTCCAAGAGCGTCGAGGAACTCCCCCCGCACCAACTGGAGATCTCTCCAGACATCGTCCCAGGCTTGATCGCGCCGCGCTTGAGCGTGTGCATGGTTCCAAGCATCGATGTCGGCAATGTGCTCGACCCGAGGCGACTGCCCGGCAATCATGTTGCGGAGTCCTTCGACCCCCTCCCACTCCCAGTCGGCCAGGTGACCCAGGACGTCCTTCAGCGTCCAGGCTCCACACACCTGGCGAGACGTCCGCTCCCCTGGTGCGACCAGGTCTGCTGCGGCGAGAAGCTCCTCGCGAGCGGCGTTCAGCGCAGCGGACAGCAGAACCTGTGGGCCGGACGTTGGTTTCAGACCTTCGCGCTTGCGCCACGCTGCGATCTCGTTCGCGTGCTCGACGTCGTGCTGCCATTGTACTTCCAGGCAGTTCGGGAAGGACCAATCCCAGCCCTCAAACCAACGAGCCTCAAAGAACGCCTCCAGCGGCACTTCGCGCACCCAGCTGACCCAGTCAGCGCGAGCCTCCTGCAGCTCCGCTACAACGTCGAGGAGAGGCCTGTGGTGCCATTCCCTCGTGACATTGAGGTTGAACGCGTCGAGATCCTGCACTGCCTCGAGGTTGGGCGACTGCCCCGCCAGCATTGAGACCATCGTGTTGTGCTCCCAGCGGTCCCACGCGGCGATGTGGGCTAGCACGTCCTTCACCGTCCAGTTTTGCCCTTCGTAGATCGGTAGCTCGCTGAGGGCAGGCCGGTCCGTATCGAGAAGTTGCCATAGCAGCCCAGCCCGCTCACTGGCAAGGCGGGCCATCAGGCGGGGGCGTCGATATGACGGAGCTGCAGGGGTTTGGTCCACGTGTGCGGGGCGCGAGGACTCGGCAGTCACCCCCTAACCGTTGGTTGAGTCTGAGTTGCTGTCTGAGCCGGAACGGGCAACAGGTCCCAACTAGGGAAGCTGTTCCAGCACCTGGCTTGGGCTGGGTCGGTCGGAGCGATCCTGACCGACATAGCTCCAGGTAACGTCGCCGTCTGTGTCGATCACAAACACGGATGGTGCGGCATTGCCCGTTCCCAGAACGTCGTACACCTTGAAGGCGTCAGCAACCTCATGCTCGGGGTCGGCCAGCAGGGGATAGACAGGACCCACGACGCTCAGGACGCCGTCTTCCACGGTCTCTTGCGAAGCAACTGTCAGGGCAACGATCTCCGCCCCGGCGTCCCTGAAGACCTGGTAGCTGTCGCGCAGCTGAACCAGCTGCGTTCTGTCAGGCCCTCACCCGCATTTCTCGAAGAAGACCAGTACGACGGGCCCCTCCTCGAGCTGATCGTAGAGGCTGAAGGTGCCCCCGCCTGCCTGGTCGAGCGTGAAGTCGGGTGCGACGTCGGGCACCTCAGGCGGCACAAACCGGGTGACCGTCGGGGACGGCTGCTCGACCTCGGTGTCGACCTCGGTGGTGCGTGTCTCGTCAGTTCTCTCAACGCCGGGCGCCGGCAACCTGGACAAATCCTCGCTTATCCTGACATCGGCCTCAGCCTCCCGCGCGGCGAGCCACTCCGAGATGTTCTTCCCTTCACTTTCGACGCTCTCAACGGCGGCCTGGACGGAAAGCAGCCGATGGATCGTGCCTTCTAGGAAGTCCCAGCTGACGCCAGCCGCCGCCAGCTCCAATTGCATCGCTTGCTCGTCGACCTCCCAGGCCTCCTGCATCCTGCCGATGTAGTCCGCGACCTCAGCGTCTCCAGGCTCCACCTCTAGCGGCGCGCCCTGGAGAACGATCTCCTGTCTGATGAGTCGTTGCAGCGTCTCCTCGCCGCCTAGCGATCCCTGTCCGGCCAACTCACTCAGAACCTGATTGAGCGCCGTCGCCGTCTCAAGATGCGACCAAGTGATCGTATATCCGTTGACGCTCGCTACTATAGAGGCGTCCGTCAGGCCAACCTCTGGCGTTGGCGAAGGGGGCACTTCCGTGACTGGCGGCGAAGTCGCCGGAGCCGATGCCACCGGCAACGCCGTCGAGGCCGGTGCCGCGGATCCGGGCCTGAGCAGAGCCACCAGGACCAGCGCGGCGGCCGCGACAAGGAAGGTGATACCAGATACGATTCCGATGCGGGCTACTGATCTTCGATTGACTAGAGACTGCTTCATGCCTTTCCTCCTTAAGTCGTGGAATGTAACACACCTACCCTGACTTGTCAATCGGTTCATGGACTACCGGGCAAGCAGGCGGAAGCAGCAACAGGCCTGAGTCCTGACGGGCGACTCCGCAGCAGGGGTATCACCAGTGCCGGGCGGTAGCATGCGCCAGCGTGCCCACGGGGAAGGGCACCACCCCACAGCCGACGTGAGCCAGGTTGAGACTATGGGGGTCAAGCTGGGAGGAGGTCTGTTCAGAGAAGCAGGATGAGGCGGCTAGCGCGGGGCTTGAGTGTCCTCCTCGAGAGCGCGCCCGTCTTGGTCGAGGCCAAGCAAGGCCCTGGCCGCTCTTGGGAACACATCACGCGCGCGCCCGCCGGAGGGTTGTGGTCCAACG
>JASFVG010000445.1:0-4035 GCA_050049955.1 Anaerolineae bacterium
GGGCGCCAGCCATGATTGTGAAGTGACCCCCAAAGACTGGACACTTTTCAGGCCATTCTTAGTTCCAAGTCGAGGACGAGAGTATGCTCCTCTCGCCACTGGGCCTCGAATTCGGCCGGGGTGAGATACCCCAGCGAAGAGTGGATCCGCTTGTGGATGTACACGTCGTCCAAGAAGCGCCCGAGCTGCTGGTGGGCATCATGGTAGTCGAGATACTCAGACAGGTCGACTTCCTCTTCCTTGATCGTGCGGATGAGGCGCTCCGCGTAGCCGTTCTGCCAGGCCTCGCCCTTGTCCGCCATGCTGATTTGAACCCTAGCATCCTGCAGGACCTGAGCATAGGCCGTGGCCGCGTACTGGATCCCCTGATCGGAATGATGAATCTCTGGCGTCGAGTGCGTGGCCAGCGCCCGTCGAAGCGCGGTCAGAGTCAAGCTATGGTCCAGACCGCGCCCCAGATGCCATCCACGGATGCCTCGGGTGAAGACGTCCATAATCACGGCCAGGTAGACGAAACCCCGATGCAAGCGGATGTAGGTGACGTCGCACACCCACACCTGGTCCGGCCGCACGATCTCCATGTCCAAGACCAGATTCGGGTAGCGAGGAAAACCGTGCTGGCTGTCGGTTGTGCGCTTCTTCTTGCGCTTGTTTTTGCTCTGAATGTCCATCAAGCGCATCAGACGCCGCACACGCTTGTGGTTCACTGCCCAACCGTTGCGCTTCAATTGCTCGGTAAGGCGGCGATAACCGTACGTCGGCCATTCTGCTGCGGTCTCCTTGATCGCGTCCTTGAGCTTGGCCTCCTCGGCTCCCTCAGCAGCCTGGTAGTAGTAGCTACTCCGAGCCATTCCCAGGATGTCGCAGGCTATCGTGACGGGATAGTCTTGGGCCAGCACGTCGATCACCTCCCTCTTCCGTTCGACAGAGAGGTCAAGATGTTCGAGGCTTTTTTTGACGCCTCCAGCTCCATCGTCAGTCGCCCTATCATCCGTTCCAGCTCGGCGATCCGCTCCTGCTCGTCACCACGGCTGCGCTCTGTGGCGAAGACCTCAGGTGCTCGTTCCACAAACTCCGCCTGCCAGCGCGAGAGGACCTGCCGGCTCAGCCGATACTCGCGGCAGATCTCGGCCTTGTCCTTGACGCCGGTGAGCTCTTCCAGCACCACCTGGGCCTTGAACTCGGGTGTGAATCTCCGTCGCTTTGCCATTCTGTTTCCCCCTTCGGACAGAGTCTATGTGAACTATCGGACCTGTCCAGTTTTTGGGGGTCAGTACAAAATAGTACGATTCGAGAATCTTGAAAGCGAATTCAATGAAGTACTAGTGAAGCTTGGCAAGAACACAACCTTGCCGCATGTTAACAAGTCTAGCCACGGGAACTACCGACAGTACTACGATGAAGAGACAATCGTAATAGTACGAAATTGGTTCGAGAGAGACATCGTAAGATTCGGTTATCAGTCTTGACTAGTGAGCATCTAGCAATCACATGCACTCGGACAGCAAGAAGTGCCGCTCCTTCGTCGCTCTGCCTTTTTGCTGCCAGTGATGTGAGACGTTGGGCGCATTGCGCGGGGATTCGAAATGCTCGATCCACGGTAGCTGTGAAGTCACCTTGTCGAAGTGCTTGACTGGAGTGACTCTCTTTGGACAGGAACTCATTGTTTCACAGGGAAGGCGCCTGGCAACTCGTCTAGTTCGACGCCGACATCCCCTTCATCACTGCCTGGCACGGTTGCGCAGGGCGCGAAGGGCAGTTGGCATAAGACTATCGCCGGCCTGAGAGATGCTATGAGGGCCTTCCAGACGCTGACCTGCTGTCCTGCGTCTCGATTCTAGTGAACCATAGCCGGACTGGAACGGCGATCAGATCCGGTTGGTCCTTGGTTCGAATCCGAGTGGGCCCACTCCTGACGCCTCTTCGCATGCGCCGCTGCGTTTGGTCACTCGCTTCCCACGCCACCTCGGCTCCGAGGGACTATCCTGCTTCCCCCTGGCCCACCTGATATTGCGCTGCCTTTCCATTCCACCACGCTCAGGCTCACGAGCGTGACCCTCTCAGCGTTTGCCTGTAGGTCCACCATATCCCTCCGACTCTCTGTCATCTTTCGGGGCGTAGGCTGCGTGGCCGACGCGGATCGCCCCGTGGTTCATCTCGGCCGCCAGGCAGGCGAAGTGGAGCAGCTATCAGCTTGTCAGCGAGACTCCGGTGCTCGTCGTACTTTTCGACCGTCACAAGAGAGCAATCAGATCCTGCGACGAACCAATGTCAGCGTCGCAGCACCCTGCCATCATCATCTCACGCCATGGTCGCGCCTGTCGAATAGCTCCAGGATCTGGGATGGGCCACAAACCACCTGTAGCGCCCCTGTCAGCGGGAGAGTCGGAGAGGCGGATCGATACCTCATTGTCGGACCTCGCCTGGTCTGCGCGAGGAGGATCGCTGACCCAGGGCTGCGGAGCTGTTGACACAACCACCGAAGTACCTATCATGGTCGACAGAGCGGAACCGCACTCTCACACCCATCTCTCACCGTACGCGTCTCGCGATTGTGGAACATACGCGGTCCTAGCAGACGGCCGGTGTCAGCTCTCGCAGCGCCGGAACGCACTGAGGTGCTCATGTTCGGAGCCGCTAACGGAGGGAAAAGGGAACACCAAAGGACTCCTCGTGCATCACGCGCTATGGTCGTAGTTGTCCTGCTACTCGCGGCAGGCGCCTGTGCCGGGGAGCCTGACGCTGGCCAGACACTGGACCTGAACTCGCAGAGGCGCAGCAGACACTGCGTGCAAGCCCTGACGCAGCGCCCCGAACTCCTCCACCCGCGGGCGAACCAGCGAATACACCCATTCCTACTCGAACTCCAACTTCAGTGCCCAGCGCAATCCTCACAGAAGCGCCAACCGAGCCGCCCGCAGACACGCCTAGAGAAGCGCCGGCGGAGGAGCCACCTGAGGAGCCAACCCCAAAGCCAGGCGTCACCTGGACCCGCCCGACCGATGGAATGGTGATGGTGTACGTACCCGCGGGGGAGTTCGAGATGGGCAGCACTGAGGGCCCTGCGGGCGAGCAGCCCGTGCGCACTGTGACGCTGAACGGTTTCTGGATTGACCGGACCGAGGTGGCCAACGCACAGTATCTGCGGTGCGTGGAGGCAGGGGGTTGCAGCCCACCGCCAGAGCGCGGCTCGTACACCCGCGACCCGTACTACGGCAACAGCACCTACGACAACTACCCGGTCATCTTCGTCAGCTGGTATCAGGTAGAGGACTACTGCACCTGGGCGGGGGGGCGGCTGCCGACGGAGGCGGAGTGGGAGTACGCCGCGCGGGGGCTCGATAGACGCACGTACCCGTGGGGGGACAGCGCGCCGGATTGCAGCAAGGCCAACTATCGGGGTGTAGATGGTCTCTGTGTGGGAGATACAAACGCCGTGGGCTCCTACCCGGCGGGAGCCAGCTCGTGCGGCGCGCTGGACATGGCGGGCAATGTGTGGGAGTGGGTGGCGGACTGGTCCGGGTACTATCCCTCTGAGCACCAGGTGAACCCGACGGGGGCTTCTTCCGGGGAGAAGCGGGTGCTGCGGGGCGGCTCGTGGCGCTACGGGCGGATCAGTGCCCGCTGCGCCTATCGCGGCGGGCGGGAGCCTGACGGGCGGGGCGGCCTCATCGGGTTTCGTTGCGCCAGGGTCTCTCGATGAGTCATCGGTCATCTGTCCTTCGGCATGGGTCATAGGGTTGAGTCCGTGCAGAGCGCGGTCGCGAGCGGCGAGGAAGCGGGCATTCGCGGTGTAGCACTGGATTTCCCAGGGCAACAACGGATGGATCAAACAGGAGGTATCAGGTGCCCCTAAGAACCGAAAAAGAGAAAATGCTGGCCTCAGAGACCTACAACTGTCTTGATCCGGACCTGGTAGTTGAACGCCAAAAGACCAAGGGATTGCTCTGGCTCTACAATCTGACCGAAGCCGTGCCTGAACGACAGACCATCCTCCAGCAATTGCTAGGACAGATCGGTCAGAATTCGATCATT
>JASFVG010000446.1:0-4028 GCA_050049955.1 Anaerolineae bacterium
CGTGTGGTCGTACGCGGTCGGTATCAATGCAGCCACCCTGCTCCTGTATCTCGGCGACAAAGGACTGGCGCCTCTGGACAACGCTCCACGGGTTCCGAACGCGGTACTGATCCTTCTGGCGCTGGTGGGAGGTTCCGCTGGCGCGATCCTGGGGGTCATGGTCGGACACAAGACAAGCCGCAGGTATCTGTGGCTGCGCGTCCTTCTCATCGGCTTTCTGGTCGGCCACCTGGCGCTTGTCTACACCGCCTTGATCGATCCATCCGGGCCGTAGCGACGTATTTCGGACCGGTTGGTGAGATAGCGCAGCCACTGCTACCCCCACCAGCTTGGGCGCTCGACGTTGAGGCGCTCTGCCCCAGCCCACTTGCCGCACACCGGAGCTCGTCAGCACCCCGAATCCCGTCAGGGCTACCCTTTGCGATGTCCCAGGGGGCAACTCCCCAGGACCGCGTGAGAAGCGACAAACCAACAGGAGATGATCTGTGACAAAGCGAAGAGGCAAGCGCGTCAGCGGACGAGGTGGGCGCGGAGCGAACGGCCGTGGAGGAAACGGGCGTGGAGGACTGCCTCGCGCAGACGCCGAACTCGTGTCGGCACTCCAGAGTGCCGAACAATGGATCGAGCGCGGCCGACCAAACAGGGCTGTCGAGCTACTCGAACCGCTGGCAGCGTCGGCGCCGGACGACCCAGATCTCTTCAACGTTCTGGGCTATGCCCGGGCCCTCACCGGCGACATCTGGGGGGCCATGTACGCGTGCGAAAAGGCCCAAGCTCTGAGCGGCGACCCCGATCTCTTGGGCCTCCTGGCCAGCCTCTACGCGGAGGCGGGGCTCTATGCCCATGCCTGGCAGGCCTTCTGCGCTGTGATTGCTCAAGGCACGCCGGCGGCGGTGGAGAGGCAGGTGGACGAAGCTGCGGCTGACCTGGAGGAGCGACTGAGCAGGACGGCCCGGGACCTCGGCCTCCCGATGGAAGCAGTCGTGGAGGGGCTCCTTGACATGGAGAGGGGGCGCCGCCTCTTAAGTGAACGCAACTATAGTGCCAGTATAGAGGCGAGCCGGCGTGCCATCGACCAACTTGGCGAGTGGCCTCCCCCCCACAACAACCTCTCACAGGCCCTTTTCTTCCATGGTCAACCGCGAGAGGCGATGCAGGAAGTGCGGGGGGTGCTGGCGAACCATCCGGCGAACCTGCACGCACTGGCCAATGGCATCCGCTTCCTCGCCTGGTCAGGCCGGGAGGAGGAGGCCCGGGACCTATGGGTACAATTGGAGGATGTGCAACCGCATAGCGCTGAGCAGCGGCTTAGGATGGGGGAGGCGGCCGCGATTCTGGCCGAGCACGAGAGCGCGTACCGGATTCTCAGGCCGCTGGGGGAGCCAGGGGCTGGGCAAGAAGTGCTACCCAGCACGCTCAGACGCGCGCACTATCTTCTCGCTGTCGCCGAGGCGAACACGGGCCACAGGCTAGATGCTGAACGGCGTTTGGCGACGCTGAAGGATAGCGTGCCCCTGGCCGCAGAGACACTCGACGCTCTGACGGCCGGGCAGTCCGGAACAGGCTGGACGGACTACTTCAGGTACTTCCACTACGTGGAGCTGCTGCCCCGACAAGAGGAGGTGGAGGCGCTGTACGACCTGGTTGACCAGAAGGATGATATGCCCCCGAAGGAGGCCCGCCGCCTCATTGCGGGCTTCGCTGAACGCTTCCCTCAGATCGTACAGGTGGCCGAGAAGCTAATCTGGGAGGAGATGCAACCCTTTGAGGGAATCGCGATGTTGGAGACGATTGGCACGCCCCGGGCCTATGCTGCCGTCCGCCGGTTCGCGCTGAGCAACGCCGGAAGCGATCAGGCGCGGATGGAGGCGCTGACCGCGTTGGTGAAGGCCGGAGAGATTGGGCAGGGCGAGACGGTGCGAGCCTGGTTCGACGGTGAGTGGCGAGAGGTCGCACTTAACCTGTCCCTGGCTCCCGGGGGGCTGTGGCAGACATCCCTCTACGCGCCTAACGTGATGGATGCGCTTCATCGAGGTCTGGAAGCTCAGGAGCGGGGAGACATGGAGGAGGCCGAGGCCCTGCTTGAGGAGGTGCTCGAACTCGACTCTGAGGTCAAGGAGGCATACAATAGCCTGGGAGCCATCTATGCGCGGCGAGACGAATTGGCCCGGGCCAAAGAGATGTTCCTGAGGTCGCTGGAGATCGATCCGCTGTACCTCCTGGCGCTCAACAACTTGGTCACATACTACCTAGTCGTAGGGCAAACCGAGGAGGCCGAGAGGCTTCTGGATCCGTTCTCGGACGCGCCAGAGCTGGACCCTGAGAGAGCCGCTTTCCTCGATGTCGCCCGTGCGCGCATCCTGGTTGAACAGGGGGAACTCGAAAGTGCAAAGCACATCCTGGACACAACGCTCGCGACCCATCCCGACGACGAGATGGCCAATGACCTTCTGGGGTGGATTGAGGATATGGAGTATTGGGAAGGGCAGTGGGAACGGGAACGGGTCTGGCGCAAGGACCTCCAGACCAAATTGAGGACCTTGGAGCCGACCGTGGCTGAGGCGCTACCCCTG
Source organism: Anaerolineae bacterium (assembly GCA_050049955.1). Taxonomy (GTDB): domain Bacteria; phylum Chloroflexota; class Anaerolineae; order B4-G1; family B4-G1; genus SKLM01. Next base: position 2,574 of record JASFVG010000446.1, read on the forward strand.
TACACGAAAGAGGCGCTCATCGCGACGGCACGCGCGGTGATGGTGCGGGGCGGCTGGTCGGGACTACGGAAGAAACCCCTGATCGACGCGATCATCGACACCCTGACGGACTATGGCACCATGTTTTGGGTTGTGGCTCGACTGACCAACGAAGAGCAGCAGGCCCTGCGCACGGTGCTCGCCCACGGCGGGTACATGGCGTGGGACGATTTCGACGCCCAGTATGGGAACGACCTGGAGGAGTCCCGGTATTGGTACGACGAAGTACCTGAGACGACGATGGGTCGTCTGCGACTGCGGGGGCTGCTGGCGGAGGCGAAGGTAGACGACAGCTTGTACGTCGTAGTACCTGTGGACTTACGCGATGTGTTGGAAAGGACTCTTACCTGGGAAGCCTAGCGCGTATGAGCATGGGAATGTGCGAACATGAGAGGAGCTAGCGAGTCACAGATGGGGAACACCTTCACGGCGGTACAGCACGCTCTCCTCTTCGCGTGGCTCTCCGAGGCGGTTCTCGCGCGTGTGGGAAGGGAAGCTGGTGAGACGCTGATGCGGAGGGCGGTGCGGCGGTACGGCGAGGAGCGCGGGCGGCGGATGGCGCTGCGGGCAGAGGCGGATGGCGAGCCGCTGAGCATGGCCAACTTCATGGCGTACGGGGAACTGCCTGCCACCCCCGAAGCGTTCGAGAGCACATCGGAGGCCGGAGAGGGCACCATTCGCAAGACGATCGTCACCTGCCCGTGGCACTCGGCATGGGCGGAGCACGATCTGATGATGCACGGCCGGCTTTACTGTCTGGAGATCGACCAGGCACTGGTGAGAGGGTTCAACCCTGCGCTGAGGCTCGACGTGAACTGCACGCAGCCCAACGACGGCGTACCCTGCGAGTTCGTCTTCCACGATGTGTCGGAACCAGGGTTAGAGCGCGGCAGGGTGATGCCTTGGGCGTATCACCTGGGCCACCTCTACTGGACGATGGGCGGTGTGATCGTCAAGGCGCTGGGGGCGGCCGGTGAAACGGCGAGGGGCGAGGCACTGGCACGGTTTGGGGAGCGGTACGGGGAGGAAGCGGCGCGCGTGGTGTCGGCGTATTGGGGCATTGATTTCCGGCGTCTTCTTGACGACCACGAAGGAAACAAAGAGCACTAGGAACGTAGGACGCTGGACGGCCGCCGACGTTGGGCCTGGTCGTCGAAGCGGCGTGGCAGGCGGTCGTCGCCACTCGGTGGACGTCTAGCAGTTGTAGGTTTGGAGAGAACGCGCCACGGCCGATCCTCGGCGCGTTCTGGTGAGTACCGGCAATCTGGTCAATCGAATAGAGCCAGGAAGCGTTGGGGCGCTACGAGCTGCCCAGGGACAGGGCCGAGGCGGCCTCGTCACGTGCTTCCACCTCCTGCACGGCACGGCGACTCCGGATGCAGAGCCAGAACGTCTGCGTCGCCGTGGCACTGACAA
>JASFVG010000447.1:0-4025 GCA_050049955.1 Anaerolineae bacterium
GCGCAACTGTTGTCTCCCCCGGCTCCGAAGTAGGGGGGGGTGTGGCCTGCGGCAAGGGGGTAGCCTCTGTAGGTGTGGACGGTGGTGGGGGCGTCGCCCCGCAAGCTACTGCAGTCAAGAGCAACAGCAGTCCCGCAGGCGCCCGCATCCACCTTGCCGTCATCCAAGCCTCCCCTCTTTTGACCGGCCTGCAACTCCGTGGCCAAACTGGCTGCGGCCATTATACCTATAGGGGTTGTTTTGTGCAAACACTCTCCCCCAGCCGGTCCTTTTCGACACACTCCGGCCGGCTTGGCGGGCATCCACCGTGGCGGGCATCCACCGTGGTGGGCATCCACCGTGGTGGGCATCCACCGTGGTGGGCATCCACCGTGGTGGGCACCCACCGTGGCGGCACCCACGTTGGTGGGCCGCCGCCTTGCTAGGTTCAAGAATCACCCGCTGCGGTTCAGCCACCACGCGGCCTAGCTAGGAGCAGGGATCGCGCTGGCGGGGGGGCCAACCAGGGAGGACTGGCCAGACTGGAGGTTCTCTCGGTCTTTCGAGGGGCCTCGTCGAGGCAGCCGGCAGCGGATCAAGACAGGAGATGCTGCCCTCTAGGCCCCCTGGGCAGCGCGCTCTGAACGGTTCCGAACTGCAACGATTTCCGCCAGAATCGCCAATGCGATCTCGGCCGGCTCCCGCCCACCGAGATTCAGGCCAACCGGGCCATGAAGTCGAGCCAGGTCTTCGTCGCCAAAGCCCTTCGCCCTCAACGAAGCGTGCCTGCTCTCCTGTGTGGTGGTTGACCCCAGCAATCCGATGTAGCCAACGGGGCTCCTGAGGGCCTGATCCAGCGCAGGCACATCGAATTTGGGATCGTGTGTCAGAACGACCACCGCGTCCTGCGGGCGCAGGTACCTGGCATCCAGGGCCTCCTGGGGCCATGCGACCATCAACTCATCAACATCAGGGAAACGCTCCCGCGTGGCGAAGGCCCGTCGCGCGTCTGCCAGGCGAACGTAGAAGCCCAGTTCTCGAGCCAGGGTGACCAGCGACACCGCGATGTGTACTGCACCCACGATGGTCAAAGTGGCTGGTCGGGCGATCACCTCAATGAAGACCTCACCCTCTGGGAGGCGTCTCAGCCTAGCCAGTCGGCTGGAGAGCCGCTCCTCCGCCAGGAGGGCAGCCAACTCCCCGGCAAGGGACCTATCACCCATAAGGCGACCATCCGGCCAAGCCAATAGATGCCCCCTGCCATCCATACGGGTCGCAAGGGCCACGGTCTCTTGGTCTTCCAATGCTGCCAGGAGCCGCCGATGAACCGCCGACAGAGGCTCGACGAAGACCTCTATCGTGCCACCACAGGCCAAACCGACCTGCCAACCACTCTCATCGACAGCGGTGTAGCGAAGCAGCCGAGGCTCCTGGCTGGCAAGCACCTCGCCAGCCTGACGAAGCACGTCCCCTTCCACGCAACCACCACTTACAGAGCCAGCCATTTGACCTGAGGCGGTCGCCGCCATGCGCGATCCCGGCGGCCGCGGGGATGATCCTTCCGCCGACACGACCGTCGCCAGCGCAATCGACTCCTCGGCTTCGAGCCAGCGCTCGATCTGTCCGGCAATCTGCCAGGCAAGCTCCTTCATCGTTCCTCCCGCGACACGCCTTTGAGCCTGTGCGCGCGAACGTCCCACATTGTGGCCCGAGTAGTGACCCGCACAGGTGCTTCACGCTCGAGCGTCCTGCGTCCTGATCTTACCACAGTCCCCCGCTTTGAGGAATGGGCTTTCTTGACGTCGACGGATTATCGTGGTACTATCGGATAGCTTCGTCAAGCGGCCTGATCACCGAAGGAGGTGGCCCGTGAAGAAGACTCGCTCTGCTGTCCTAGGCTCTCTCGGCCTCTTGGTTGTGCTGGTCTTGGCGGTCGGCTGCTACAAGCCTGCGGCCCCTGACGTCACGCCCACCTCAGCAGCTGGCGCGGAGGCAACCACGTCCGGAGACGTGCCCGACATAGAAGCAACGGCCATCGTGCGCTCAACCGAATCGGCCGCCACCATGGCGGCGCAGACTCCAGAAGCGGAGGAAACGGAGGAGGTGGAAGCCGGTGAGGCGACAGAGGCCACTGATGCCCCGGGGGAGGCTGCCGCGACGGCGACGCCCGAGCCGACCACAGCAGCGACCTCGGTCGCGGAAACGCCACCCTCAACCAGCGCCCCCGAAGCGACAACTGCACCGGTACCGGCGGGGGGAACCATCCACACCGTCCAGGCGGGTGAGAATCTGTTCCGCATCGCGCTCCGCTATGGCACAACGGTGGACGCCATCGCCCAAGCCAATGGTCTTGCCAACACCAGCATTGTCTACGTAGGGCAACAGTTGACCATCCCGTCGACGACAGGTCAGCCTGCTGCACCTTCGCCGGGTGGGTCAGCCTACGTCGTCCAGGCAGGCGACAATCTCTTCCGCATCGCGCTGCGCTATGGAATGAGTCACGTGGACCTGGCCCAGTACAATGGCATTGCGTATCCCTACAACGTCTACGTCGGTCAAGTGATTCAGATTCCACAGCAGTAGCCAAGCCCGGGTGCTACGTGGTCGGGGGCCGGATCGCGTTTCAGCAAAGGCTCGGGGGTTGCACGTAGTGGTACCCCGGAAACCTGTTCCACTCTGGGGTCGTTCGCGGACGGTTTCTAGGCAATGGAGATCTGGGGCCAAACCCCAGATCTCTCTTTTGGTCTGGTGACCACTCCGCGGGCGAAATCGGCCAACACCCATACGCAGCCCTTAGCGGAACAAGCCAGTTGCGCCAGGGTGACCTGAGTTCACAGACTGGTCCTCGGACACCCTCGATGATGAATGTAGATAGATTGCGGCAGCTCCCCAGCGTCGACCGTCTGCTTGGCCTTGGAGCCACCCAGAGGCTGGTCGCGGCCTTTGGTCGGCAACAGGCGGTTGACGCTCTGCGCGAGATCCTCGATGCTGCCCGAGACGAGGTGCGAGAAGGCGCATCCGTTCCCAGCGCCGAGGCCCTCACAGCGCGCGCCTCTAGGCAGCTGCATCAGCGGCTGGCCCCGACGCTTCGGCCGGTCATCAATGCCACCGGTGTGATCATCCACACCAACCTAGGGCGGGCCCCCCTGTCGGACTCCGCACGCGACGCGATGGAAGCCATCAGCAGAGGCTACTCCACCCTGGAGTACGATCTGGTGGCGGGAGGAAGGGGACATCGCACCCTCCACGCTGAGCGTCTGCTGTGCACGCTGACGGGCGCCGAGTCCGCCTTGGTCGTCAACAACAACGCCGGTGCGGTGCTCCTGGCCCTGGCTGGGCTGGCCCGAGGGCGGGGCGTCGTCATCTCGCGCGGGCAGCTGATAGAGATAGGCGGCGGGTTCAGGGTCCCGGATGTCATGGCCCAGAGCGGTGCTCGGCTGCTCGAGGTCGGCACCACAAACCGCACCCACTTGTACGATTACCGGCATGCACTTGAGGACGAAGGGGATGTCGCCTTAATCCTGCGCGCTCACCACTCCAACTTCCAAATTGTGGGGTTCACAACCGAACCGTCGTTGGGCGAGTTGGTCACGCTGGCCAAGGAGTACGGCCTCCCGGTGGTGGATGACCTGGGAAGCGGCGTGCTGCTAGAGACCAGCCAATTCGGCCTGGCCCACGAGCCGACGGTGCAGGAAAGCGTCGCTGCGGGTGCCGCCGTCGTCTGTTTCAGCGGGGATAAGCTACTGGGTGGTCCCCAGGCCGGGATCATCGTAGGAAAGACGGCGCATGTGGATTCTCTCAAGCAGTATCCGTTGACCCGGGCGCTGCGGCCGGACAAGCTATGTCTCGTGGGCTTGCAGGAGACCCTGCTACACTACCTGCGGGGAGAGGCGATTGAAAGAATCCCCGTCTGGCGCATGATCGCAGCGCCTCTGACGACGATCGAGCGGCGGGCACAGCTGTGGCAAGGAGCCCTTCAAGAGGTGGGCATCTCGACGCAGGTGGTCGATGGACGCTCGACTGTGGGCGGGGGCAGTCTGCCTGGC
>JASFVG010000448.1:0-4024 GCA_050049955.1 Anaerolineae bacterium
GAGGCTACCTTCGGCGGCAGTATCGTACTGGACGAGCTCTGGGTCAGTGAGAGCGGTACTGCCGCACTCGCGGACGCCACCGTGACGCCCTTCGATGGCGAGAGTCACGCGTTCTTCAGCACACGCGATGGCGGGGCTCTCATCCTGGAGCGCAGCAGGATCAGCGACGCTCGGATCAACGCGCACGACACGTCGGGCATCACGGTCGTAGACAATGTCTTCTCGGGCAGCTGGATCGGTGTAAGTGAGCAGGCCAGCGGGGCTATTGAACTCAACACCATGAGAGGCAACGCAGGTGCGGCGTTGTCGGTCTACGAAGGCGCCGACTACCCCGCTCTGAGCATCAGGCACAACTGCATTGAGCAGAACGGTTTCGGCCTCTACGTCCCAGACTCCCGCCCCACGGCCATCGACGTGACCAGGAACTGGTGGGCGTCTGACACTGGACCGAATCATGCCACCAAGAACCCTCAGGGTGCTGGCCAGGCCATAGTTGGTGACCAGGTTAAGTTCGACCCTTGGGACGAGCTACCATCCTACTGTCGCGATGAACCGCCGGACCAGGAAGCCGATTCCCTGGTCGCGTGGGCTGAGCCCTCGGCCCTGATCCCCCCCGACCCTGGCAACTATCCGGTCTTGCAGGATACCAGCCGGGTCTATGTCGAAGCAAAGGATCGCGAGGGAGAGCCGGTGCCGGGACTTGACGTGGAGTTCACGCGTTCGCCGGAGCTCGGCTTGTTCGTGAGTGGATCTGGTCCCTCGGGCGTAGCGGAATGCACGACAGACACCGCGGGGCAGTGCTACGTGGAGTACCAGGCACCCGAAGCGCGGAAGCTATTCCTAGAGGGCGCCCCGCTCGATGTCGAGATCAAGGCGGATGCGGGATCGCAGCAGGAGACGACTGTAGTAGATTTCGTCTACCTCGCGGTATCCGACGAACGGCCGCCCCACGGAAGGCGCAACGTCTCCTATCACGATCTCGAGATGTGGGCCATCTTCGATCGGCCCATTGATCCGGATACAGTCGACGAATCCCGCTTCAGGGCTGACACGCTTTGGCACGATGTGCTGGGCTGCGAGGCGAAACTCGACGCGGATCCCGCAGCAGCCTTCCTTGACGTGACGTGGCTCAGCGATGAGCACCGAATAGGTCTGCACATCACGACTCGGCTCGAGCCAGGCCCCGACGGTATTCGCGGCAATGACGGGACCATGCTGCGCGAGCCATACCTGTGGACGTTCTACACAACCCCCTCGACACCCTATCTCGACCCCCGTATCATCCCAGTGCAAGTTTCGGAGGGCGCAGACCTGGTCGGCGGGCGAGACGCCGTGTTTCGGGTTCACGCCGGCCTTTCAGAGGATACGGAGCTGGATTGGGTAGAGGCGGACGTGTCGCTGCAATGCACGCTACCTGATGGTGGTGGAGGGGTCGTCGCCAGACGCAATCATCGGTTCTATCCAGGGGAACTGGGTCCGGGACCGGACACTGGGGACCACGACGCAAGAGAGGCATTCTACAAGGGTAACTCGGAGAACTTCCTCTCGCGCGAGCTCGGGTGCACGCCAAAAGCAGGTGAACTCACCTTCGTCGCCAACGTCGTGCCCTCCGACCAGTACCTACTCCCCGGTCAGTCTGAGATTCGGGCCCGCGCCTACAAGTGGCCCTTGGCAAGGAACTTCAGAACGGAGTACGGCGCGTTCAGTGTCATTGCCTGGGCCGTCGCACCTATGTGGCTCTATCCCGATGAGAGCTATCCCTGGGAGATAGGTCAGACGATCGGCGGACTGGCGGAAAGCCGAATGCTGCAGCAAGGACCGAATGTGCTGTCTCGACTCTTCCCATTGCAGCGGGGTGTCAGCTATGAGGCATTCAGCAGGGTCCAGCGCGTGAACCGCGGTGACGCTCGGATGGCAGCAGGCCGTCGCTGGTTAGCCTCCTTCTCTCGCCTCAACGGCTACGTGTGGCCCATCTACGTCGACGCCACCATCATGGTCGTTCCGGGTGACTGGCTGCGGGAGATGAACCACGATGACCCCATCTTCCACGGCTCTACCCAGTACACGTGCATCATCGCCGACGACGCACCGCCCCCTGCGATGGCCCACTGCATTGGCCATCTCTATGGCCTGCGGGACATGGCGAACTTGGCAGACGGGGTGCTGCGCGGCTACGACCTGCCTGGCGATCGGTACGTCAACACAGAAGAGCACAAGATCTATCATATGCCGCTGATGTACCACGGTATCGGCACAGAGTTTGCGTCCTCAGCTGGATCTCTGATCTCGTACAGCTACTTTCCCCCCCTCTGGATTGACGTGCAGAACTACCAGCATCTCGTGTCAGTCTTTACGCAGCCCGCTGTCCGGGCCGCGACCAACCGTGCTCCGGAGGCCGGAGAAGAGTGGCTCGCCGTAGGCGGAGAACTCGTCCATGAGGCAGGTGAGGAAGAGACCGGGATGATCGACATCACCGAGATGCCGGCCAGAGGGCGGGCCTTCCCCGCACCCGAAGGCGATGGCGATTACGCCGTCCGGCTCTTGGACGCCGACGAGTCAATCCTCGAGGATCATGCCTTCTCGCCCGTGTTTCAGCCGCTGGACGACGGCCTAGACTACGCCTCGTTTCTCTTCACCCTGTCCGCGCCAGGAGACACTCGCACGGTCCAGCTCGTCCACAGTGAGGATGTGCTCTGGACCGTATCAGCTAGCCACAGCCCACCTACGGTCACGCTCGATGGCCCCGCCGCAGGCGCCTACAGCGGAGAGATCCCGGTCTCCTGGTCGGCCGGCGACCCAGACGCTGATAGAATCACATTCCGAGTCTACTACAGCCAGGACGACGGCGCCAATTGGGATGCGGCCCTCCTGGCAACGGAGGACACCAGCTTCGACCTCGACACCTCCTTGTACGCCAGCGGCGAACAGTGCCAGATCCGGGTCGTGGCCAGCGATGGGTTTCACAGCGCGTTAGCCGGATCCGAGACCTTCTCTGCGCGTAACGCGCCGCGTGTGACATGGGTCTCGCCCCCCGACGATTCGCAGTGCGTGCCCCCATATCCTGAGATCCAGGCGCTGTTTCGCGACCCGATGGATGGCGCCACCATCACCACCTCCACGTTCACCCTAAGCGACGCGCTCGGCGCGGCTGTCACGGCCACGGTGACCTACATCTCTGACACCTACAGCGCGCACCTCATCCCCGCAGCAGCGCTCCACCGCGGCCAGTCATACACGGCCACCATTTCTGGTGCGGTCTATGATGCTCTGGGCCAATCGCTCGAAGACGACTACGTGTGGAGCTTCCGGGTAGAAGCCGCGCCTGGTACCCCCGTATACCTGCCGCTCGTGCTGCGCAACCACGATACCTCCCTGGCGCTGACGCCGTCCCCGACCCCAACGGCCAGCCGCACGCCAACCGCTACAGAGGTACCGACCGCCAGCCCCGCACCGACGGCCACCAGCACGCCCTCACCCACCTCGACGGCCACCCCCACGCCAACGCCGACGGAGACGCCCACAGCGAGCAGCACGCCGACAGCCACCGATACCCCGACCAGCACGCCGACGCCGACCCAGACTCCGACGCACACGCCCTCTTCTACAGCCACCTCCACATCCACGCCGACGGCCACGTCGACCGAGGCGTCAACGCCGAGCGACACGCCCACACATACACCTACGCCGACGGCCACTCACACGTCGACCCCAACGGCGACCGACTCGCCGGCACCGACCGCCACCAAGACCCCTTCCCCTACAGCCACCGACACATCGACACCGACCCCCTCCGAAACGCCGACCAGTACCCCCACGCCCACGGCCACTGTCGACTGGACCACCATCCTGTCGGAGGAATTCGACGAGACCTGGCCCGGTGCCGGCTGGGCCGTGTTCGACAACGACGGCCTGACCAACGGAGAGTACTTCTGGGGCTCCACCGCCTGCTTCGACTTCGGCGTGTCCGGTGACTTCGACGCTCTGGCCCACGCTGCCGGCACCAGCTCCATCTACACCTGCTGGC
>JASFVG010000449.1:0-4022 GCA_050049955.1 Anaerolineae bacterium
GAAACCATGCACGGTACCAGCCGGTGAGGAGCGTGCCTTCCTCTCGCCCTTGGATATCGCTGTCCTACCCCTCGACCGAGAGATGGAGCGCCGCCTGCGGTCCCTGGGCGTGCGTACGCTCGGTGCTCTGGCCAAGCTGCCCCGTCTGGCGGTGGTGCGCCAATTCGGCGGCTATGCCGCTGCCATCTATGATCTAGCCTGTGGTGTGGATGCCCGACCGGTGCGTATTGATTCCCTGCCGCTCCAGCTGTCGCGGTCACACGCCTTCAGCGACCCGCTGAGCGAGCGGACACCGCTGTTTGCTTGTATGACGCGAATGACAGCCGACATAGCGGAGGAGCTTCACCACCGTGGCTACCAGGCCGAGGGGGTGCGATTGGTGCTGGTGGAAGAGCGCGGTGAGACGCACTCGGTCGGCAAACCGATAAAACCACCCTCGTTCAGCGCGGACAAGCTCTCGCGCCTGGCCCATCGCTTGCTGGGGAGCTTGACCGTTGGCGGCCCGGTGACCGAATTCTCGCTGATCGTCTACCCGCTGCGCCCGTTCCACCTGGGTACTACCCAGCTGACCCTGTTCTCGGATGGGTCGTCCGACGACCCCCTGGGCCGGGCGATACGCGAGACGTTAAGGCGGCTGCGGGATCGCTTTGGAGAGATGGTTGTCGCCGTTGCAGCGCTGGTCACCCCGCCGAGCCCGCAGCCCATCCAGGTCACCACCGACCTGGATGGGCTGCCCAGAGCAGTGGTCCTGCGACAGGGTCCCCCGACCCTGCTTGGGACAAGCTCGGGGTCGGCCTGGGGCGAGCGCATCCGGGAGGTAAGCTGTATCTACGAACAGTGGCGGGAGCGGCGGCACTGGTGGGGCCAACCCATCGAACGCGATTACTTCCGCCTGGAGCTGGAGGACGGGCACATGCGCGTGGTCTTCCGCGATGTGGCCGACAAGCGGTGGTCGCTGGAACGCCGGCGTATCTGAGACGACGTTCCGAGCCCGTCCAGGGCTACGCTGAGCTTCACACCCACTCAAGCCACAGCCTGCTTGACGGTGTCCCTGCTCCAGAGGCGCTTGTGGCTCGGGCGGCTGATCTGGAGATCCCTGCGCTGGCCCTGACCGACCACGACGCACTCTATGGCGCCGTGCGCTTCGTGAAGGCAGCGCAGGAGGTTGGGATCAAGCCGATCCTGGGCGCGGAGATGACGCTCGAGGGGGGGGGGCATTTGACACTCCTCGTCGAGACCGCGCAAGGGTACGCTAACCTGTGTCGCCTGATCACGCTGGCGCGCCGAGATCAGGAGAAGGGGTTAGCCCGGTTGAACAGGCGCGACATGGCTGCCCACGCCGAGGGGCTGATAGCCCTTTCAGGCTGTCGTCGGGGTGAGATCCCGGCGTTGTTGTTGGCCGGCAGGCAAGAGCAGGCGCTGGTCGTAGCTCAGAGCTACGCCCGTGTTTTCGGCCCCGACCGCTTCTTCATCGAGCTGCAGCGCCACTACGTGAAGGGTGACAACCGGCTTCTGGCGCGGCTAGCGACCCTGGCTGACCATACTGGCGTGGATGCAGTTGCCACCGGGGACGTGCACTATCTCTATCCGCGTCAGCGGGAGGTGCATGATGTGCTGAGCTGTATCCGCCAACACACCAACCTGGAGGATGCTGGCGACCTATTGCATCCCAACGACGAGTATGTGTTGCGGGCACCTGCGGAAATGGCAGCGTTGTTCAGCGATAGCCCCATCGCCCTGGAGAACACCTTGCGCATCGCTGAACGCTGCGCGTCGGCCGACACATACCTCCCGGCCGGGACCCAGGTTCTCCCCGGAGCGCCGGTCGACACAGGCAACGGGCCCAATGCTCATCTGCGGCGGGTCTGCGAGGAAGCGCTACACCGTCGCTATCCAGTCGATCCACCGAGGGATTTGCTGGATCGCGAGCTTCTGGTTATTCAGCAGATGAGGTTGGCCAACTACTTCCTCATCGTATGGGACATCGTGTGCTTTGCCAGAAAGGCAGGGATTCGTTGTCAGGGTCGGGGCAGCGCGGCCAACTCGCTTGTGGCCTACTTGTTGGGCATTAGCCCCATCGATCCTGTCGCATGCAATCTCGTCTTTGAGCGCTTCCTTTCACCGGAGCGTGGCTCGCCGCCGGATATCGACGTGGACATCGCCGCCGACCGGCGAGAGGAGGTGATCCAGTACGTCTATCAGCGCTACGGCAGAGAGCACGCGGCGATGGCCTGCACGTTTGTCACCTTCCGTGCAAGATCGGCAGTGCGGGATGTGTCGCGGGCCCTGGGCTTCCCGCCGGCGCTGGTGGAACGGCTTGCGGGTGCGCTCGATGTCAGGGATGCGAACAGCGTGGAGGAATCCCGGGGGATGCTGGAGACATTCGACGCCGAGCAGTTGGCGGGAAGACCTTTTCAAAACCTGTTGCGGCTCGTTCCCCAGTTGGACGGCATCCCACGTCACCTGGGGATTCACAATGGAGGGATGGTAATCGCTGGTCCACCGCTATGTGAACTGGTGCCGTTGGAGCCGGCGACGATGGAGGACCGGGTGGTAACTCAGTGGGACAAGGATGGCCTCGAGGGAGTGGGGATGGTCAAGATCGACCTGTTGGGACTGAGGATGCTCTCGGCCATAGAGGACGCAGTGACCATCATCGCGGGACAGGCCAAGAGATCTTCGTCCTCACGGACGGAGGACGGGCCAATCGGAGAGCGGCCGAATCTGACGGAACTCTCTCAGGACGACCCCCGGGTCTACGACATGATCTGCCACGGCGAGACCATAGGCCTATTCCAGGTAGAGTCGCGGGCGCAGGCGAGCCTGATCCCCCGTTTCCAGCCCCGTTCGTTTGAGGACTTGGTGCTCCAGATCTCTCTGATCCGCCCTGGCCCGCTCCAGGCCCAGATGGTGCGCCCCTACCTGCGTCGCCGCGAGGGTCGTGAGCCGGTCAGCTATCTGCATCCTGTCCTGGAGGACGCGCTTAAGGAGACACTGGGCGTGATCGTATTCCAGGAGCAGGTGCTGAAGGTGGCACGGGATATGGCCGGTTTCACGCCGGGCGAGGCGGATCTCCTGCGGCGGGCACTCTCGCACAAGCGGGCGGGGCGCAAGATCATGCGGTTCAGAGAGCGCTTCCTAGAGGGTGCAGCAAGGCAGGGCGTGGATGAGGAGACAGCCCAGGCGGTCTTCGAGCAGTTGCGAGGATTTGGCGGCTACTCCTTCCCCAAGAGCCACGCAGCGGCTTTCGCCGTGTTGACGTACCAGTCAGCCTGGTTGCGGTGCTATCACCCCGCGGCTTTCTTTGCGGCGCTGCTACGTCACCAGCCGATGGGGTTCTATCCACCGCACGTGATCGTCTCCGATGCCCGGCGTTGTGGGGTGGAGGTACGACCGGTCGACGTGGAGGCCTCGGACCTGTGGGCGACTGTAGAGGGTGAGGCACTGCGGCTGGGACTGGCGGCGGTGAATGGGCTGGGGGAAGTGGGGGGACAGAGCGTGGTAGAGGCGCGGCGCTTCGGTCCATTCCGGTCCCTGGCCGACTTCTGCCGGCGCACGAGACTAGGAAGGAAAGCGATGGAGGCCATGATCTGGGCCGGTACCTTCGATGGGTGGGGCGTTCCACGGCGGCAATTGCTCTGGGAGCTGCAAATGGCCCTGGAGACGGCTGAGGGCCCCCCCGAGCTTCCTCTTCCCCCTCCAGAGGGACGTCCGCGCTTTGCCTTTCTATCGCCGCGCGGGAGGCTGTGGACTGAGGTGGCGCATACAGGGGTGAGCGCCAGCGAGCATCTGACGTCGCTGGTGGGCGAAGAGCTGCAGGCAATGAGCGTGACGTCCAGCGATAGGCTGCCGGAGCTGGAGGACGGACGGGAAGTGTGGGTGGGCGGGGTTATCGTCTCCCGTCAGCGCCCACCGACGGCAAAGGGAATGGTATTCTTGGCCCTAGAGGATGAGGGCGGGTTGATCAACGTGGTGGTCAGGCCGAATGTGTACGATGAGAATCGATCAGCGTTGAAGTCGCC
>JASFVG010000450.1:0-4019 GCA_050049955.1 Anaerolineae bacterium
ACGAAAGGACAGCCGGGCGGTAGTTTGGCCAGATCCGGCACCAGACCGGGGATGGGCATGATTCTCTCTCGCCGGTCGCTGATTCTGGGCAGGCAGCGGAGCAAGCCCCGGGTGTAGGGGTGCTTGGGATCCTCAATAATCTGATCAATGGAGCCCTTCTCCATCAGCTGTCCGGCGTACATCACGATCATGGTCTGGCAGAACTCAGCCACAACGCCCAGGTTGTGAGTGACGAGCACGATGGCGGTGCCGTGTTCCCGGTTGATCTTGTCGAGCAGGTCGAGGATCTGGGCCTGTATCGTCACGTCCAGGGCCGTGGTCGGCTCATCGGCCAGGAGGACACGGGGTTCGCAAGCGAGGGCGATGGCAGCTAAGACGCGCTGCTGCATGCCACCGCTGAATTGGTGCGGATAGCGCCGCGACGTCTGCGGGGGAACCGGGATGCCCACATCGCGCATAGCCTCGAAGACCCGCTCCCACTCGGCGGTCTTCGTCCCCCGATCGAAAAGCCGCGAAAGCAGCCCGTTGGAGCTGGAGATGATGCCGTGGATCTTCAGCGATTCGCGAATCTGGTCACCCACCCGGAAGGCCGGGTTCAGCGTGGTCATCGGGTCCTGAAAGATCATCGCGATGTCCTTCCCACGCATCTGACGCATTGCCCTACCCGGCGTGTCGAGGAGATTCTCCTCCTGATACCAGATCTGACCATCCACAATCTTCCCGGGGTGAGGCACGAGGCGGAGGATAGAGAGCAGCGTGACGCTCTTCCCCGACCCCGACTCGCCGACGATGCCTAACCTCTCCCCCTCGCGGAGGCGGAAGCTCATACCGTCAACGGCTCGCACCAGGCCCCGTTGGGTGGGGAAGACGGTGGTCAGATTCTCCAATTCCAAGAGCGGAGGGGGAGATATGCTCATTGCTTGCCCTTTCCCTTCCCGTATGTCTGACTGATGCATCCTTCACCACGATGGGGGCCTATCGACAGGCCCCGCTGCCCTTGTGATCTCATCAAGCTGCGCCGCGACCTGCGCCGGCGGAGGGGGAGGGCGATGCTCCGCCAGGAGGCGCTCGACCTCCTGTCGGGCCCTGGTCGCCATGTCCATAGCCCCTGCCGCCTCCCAAGCCTCTCGCGGCGCATGATCGATCAGCTCACAGGTCAGGAGCTCGCCCCGGTGGTGCTCCAGCGTGTGATCCGCCGTCACGAAGGAGCCCGCCGGTCCGACCTGCTCGATCAGATCGAGGGCCAGGGTATCATCCTCTACCGCGATGCCGCGGAGGACCCGCTCCACCATGCTGAGGACGGCATTGTCGATGACCAGCTGCTCCAGGCTGAAGGACATCTTCGTGTCCAGGGTGGACAGGTTGATCAGGTCCACTCCCGCCAGGGCCGGCAGCAAGAGCGTCATCAGGCGCTCCAGGACGCTCTGAGCGCCGGGTCGATGGGCATCGCATCCACTGCTGACGACGCACGGTACGCCGCAGTGCTGGGCGAGTTGAGCCGCCGCCACGCCCAGCAGTCCGATCTCGACCGCGCCCGAGAGATTGGCCGCACTGCGCATGTCCGGGACAGAGGATGACATGCCGTACACCACGGGCGTGCCGGGCTGGATTAGCTGCGCGATGGCTATCAGCGCCAGGATCTCAGCGTGTGTGACCACCAGCTCGCCCGCCAGCGTCACCGGCGCGGTGAGGCCCGCTATGGGATGGGCGTGGAGTGTCAGCGGCAGGCGTCGTGAGGCGAAGGCCTTGAGGACGCTCAGCTGGCTCGAGACTAGCTGCAGCGGAGATGTCGATTCCGCCAGCGCGGTGATCGTCGGCCGATCCCGGAGACGTCCCTCGCCTCCCACGGCGACAGCGACCATGGTCAGGACGGCCCCGATCAGCCGTTCGTTGAGACAGACGTAGCCCAGGGGCTTGACGGTGTTTGCCAGGGCCATTCGAACCGCGTGGACGTCGACGATGTCGGCGGGCACGTCGGCTGGCTGCACGGCCATCGTGCTCACCCCGTGCACGTTCGACAGTCCGTCCGCCAACCGGACGGCATCCGCGGCGTCCTGGCTGGTGGCCTTGCGGCGCCGACCGTTGTAGCGGTCGAGGATGCCTGTGGCGCCGCTGGAGGTTCGCGCGTGAAGCCGCCCGGTCCCCAGGGCCATGGCCTCCTGGCCCAGGCGGTTGTAGAGGGTCACCACGGCCGGTGCCTGGGATACCGCCCCCTCGACG
The DNA here is from genome assembly GCA_050049955.1 of Anaerolineae bacterium. Taxonomy (GTDB): domain Bacteria; phylum Chloroflexota; class Anaerolineae; order B4-G1; family B4-G1; genus SKLM01. The sequence continues at coordinate 2,221 of JASFVG010000450.1, forward strand.
ACCGGGCCGGGAATGGTCACCCGACGCCCCCCGTCGTCATCGCGAACGTGACCTCCCGCGTCGGTCAGCAACGTGATCACCTCGGCGTCGTGGATCACGAGCCCCGTGTCGGCCAGAACGTGAAGGGCGTGCTGGTGAATTCGCGCTACCTCACCGCCGCTCAGGACGCGTATACGTGTCTTCTCCGATCGGTGTGGTTCGAGTCCTGCCAATCCCGTCGCCTCACTCAATTCTCAACCTGGGATCGAGGATGTCGCGCAGCCCCTCGCCCAGGACGTTGATGGACAAGACCAGGATGAGAATTGCGATGCCGGGCAGGGTCGAGGCCCACCAGGCAGTGAGCAGGTAGTCTCGTCCGGAAGCCACCATCGACCCCCACGCCGGTGTGGGGGGCTGAATGCCCAGCCCCAGAAAGCTCAGACTGGCCTCCATGATGATCATATATCCCGTGCGCAAGGTCGCGAGGACGAAGACCGACTGCACAATGTTGGGAAGAATCTCGGTCACGACGATGGTCAGCGGCGGCTGCCCCACGACCTTGGCAGCCTGGACGTATTCCTTGGTCTTCTCCGACATCATCTCCCCGCGCACCAGGCGAAAGAACTCCACCCAACCCTTGAACGTCAGGGCCATGATCAGGTTCGCAAACCCGGGGCCCAGAAAGGCCATCACGGCGATGGCAAAGATGAGGTAGGGGAAGGCGAGGAGCAGGTCGGCGAAGCGGGACAGCACGTTGTCGAGCGGCCCCCGGTAGAAGCCGGCCAGCGCGCCCAGCCCTGTACCGACGGCGACCGAAATGCCCACCGCAAGCAGGCCAACTAGCAGGGAGATGCGGGATCCGAAAATGATGCGCGTCAGCAGGTCCCGTCCCTGGTCATCCGTCCCCAATGGGTAGGCCGGGTCGCCGCCCTTTACCCACATCGGCGGGCGGAAGCGCTCTCGGAGGTTCCCTGCGGTGGGGTCGTACGACGTAAGCTGGGGGGCGAAGATGGCTGCCAGAATGTAGGCCAGGACAATGATACCGCCGACCACCGCCAGCGGGCGGGTACGGAGGCGTCCCAGCAAGTACGCCAGGTTGCTGCGCAGGAGGCGTAGCCGCACGTTCAAGATGTGCCATGCCCGCTCGATTGGGCTCTCAGCAGCGGTCGGGAGCTCCATAGTCCTCCTCACAGGGTGATCTTCGGGTTCAAGTATGTATAGAGGATATCGACAATCAGATTAGCTACCACATAGGTGAAGGCGTAGACCATCACCGACCCCTGTATCAGCGGGAAGTCCCGGTTAAAGATGGCCGAAACCACCATCCGGCCCAGGCCCGGCCAGCCGAAGACGGTCTCAGCGATCATGTTCCCGCCCAGAAGGGAGCCGACTTGCAGGCCCACGACCGTCACGGTGGGAATGAGCGCGTTGCGCAGGGCGTGTTTCATCACCACCAGAAACTCACTCTGCCCCTTGGCGCGCGCGAGCGTGATGTAGTCCTGACGCAGAATCTCCACCATGCTGGAGCGGAGCACGCGGGCCACGATGGCCGCCACCGTAGCCCCGAGGGTGACCGAGGGGAGGACCAAATGCTTGAGGCTGCTGATCAATGCGGCCCTGTTCCCGGTCAGAATGCTGTCCAGGACATAGAAGCCCGTCACACGTTCCAAACCGGCATCGAAGCTGACGCGTCCCTGGACGGGTAGCCAGTGCAAGCGGACGGCGAAGAGGAGGATCAGGATGATGCCCAGCCAGAATGCCGGCATAGACGTCCCGATGAAAGCGGCGGCCATACTGAATTGGTCGAGCAGCGAGTTCTG
>JASFVG010000451.1:0-4007 GCA_050049955.1 Anaerolineae bacterium
GCAGGGAGCGCAGCTGGTCCTTTTTCCGGAGGCCTTCATTCCGTGCTACCCGCGCGGCCTCAGCTTCGGGATGGCGATAGGTAGCCGCAGCCCTGAGGGGCGCGACCTGTGGGAACTCTGCTGGAAGAACAGCGTCACCATTCCCGGGCCGGTGACCGAGGCGCTCGGCGAGGCTACACAAGCGGCGGGCATTACGCTCGCAATAGGTGTGATCGAGCGCGACGCGGACTTCAGTTTCGGGACGCTATTCTGCACGCTTCTGTACATTGGCCCAGATGGGCAAGTGCTTGGCAAGCACCGCAAGCTGAAGCCTACGGGGGCCGAGCGGATGATATGGGGTGAAGGGGACGGCAGCACCCTGACAGTGCTCACCACAGACCTTGGCAGGATAGGCGGGCTCATCTGTTGGGAGAACTATATGCCATTGGCTCGCACTGCGATGTACGCCAAAGGCGTCGAGTTCTACCTGGCCCCGACCGCTGACGCCCGAGAGATCTGGCAGGCGACCTTGCGGCACATCGCCTACGAAGGGCGCTGCTTCGTCTTGGGGTGCAACCAATTCGTGACCAAAGACATGTACCCGGCCGACCTACCCACGTGGCACGAGCTGAGGAACCAACCGGAGGTGATGTGCCGAGGGGGCAGTGCCATTGTGTCACCCATGGGGCAGGTCCTAGCAGGGCCCATGTACGATCAGGAAGGCATCCTGTACGCCAAGCTTGACCGCGCTGATCTGGTCCGGAGCAAGGTTGACTTGGATGTCGTGGGGCACTACGCGCGATCCGACGTGCTGCAGTTGCTCGTCGACGAGCGCCCCAAGCCGCCGGTCAGAGGCTATTCGTGAGTCGGTCGTCCTTGACCCGTCCGACGCCAGGGACGTTCTTTGCGCTGGTCATTGGGGCGACCTGGCTATGCTGGGTACCGGCCGCGCTCATGGGCGGGTCCGGACCGACCTGGCCGGCGAACGTCTTCTACTACATCGGCGGCGTGATGCCACCGGCGGCTGCCATAGTCGTCCTCTACATGCATCATTCGCCAGATACGCAGCGAGACTTCTGGCGGCGACTGGTCGACGGCAGGCGCATTGGCGGAAGATGGTACGCCGCCACGCTCCTCACCGTACCCGCCCTGACGGGCCTCGCGGCGCTCTTGGACATCGTTCTGGGAGGTGGCGGGGGCACCCCGGAGGCCCTGCTCCGGTTCCTTCCCCGCCCGCTCGCCGTAGTTCCGTTTGCGCTGTCAACTCTGGTGGTCGGCCCGCTGCCCGAGGAGCTGGCCTAGCGCGGCTATGGCCTTGACCGCCTTCAAGAGCGGCTTTCACCAGTCGCCTCGAGCCTGGTCGTAGGAGCGGTGTGGACCATCTGGCATATCCCCCTGTTCGGCATCGCAGGGACCTATCAGCAAGGGCTGGGGGTGGGGACACAGGCCTTCTGGCTCTATCTGCTTGACAAGGTGCCCCAGTCGGTTCTGATGACGTGGATCTACAACAACACGCAGCGCAGCACGCAATCGGCAGTGCTGTTTCACACGATGGTCAACCTTGTGGGCGAGCTGTTTGAGCTTGAGCCGAGGGCGGAAGTGTTCTACATCGCTCTGTGGTACATTGTGGCGGGTTTGGTCGCCGCCCTGTGGGGCGCAAGGGACGTCGAAGCGATCGGACGGAGCAGGAGCCAGCGCAAGGTGTGAATCCCACCGGGACGGCGCCGGGCCTGCCTGGCGTGGCGCCTGCTCACGATCACACGCCCGGATACGCCCTCGCTCATCAAGCGCCGGACCTTCGGACTGCGGAGGCCAGAGTGGCGCCACCGACCCGGCCCACGGTCGACGCTTGACATGCGCATACCTGCATGCTACCATTGCGCCTCGATTCTCGCTCCACAGAGTCTGCCTTGAACCAGGATGGAATGACTAAGTCGGTCACGGTGATCGGGGCTGGGCCGGCCGGCCTGACGGCTGCATACGAGCTGGTGCGACGGGGTGTCCAGCCGATTGTGCTGGAGAAGGCGGACACTGTCGGCGGCATAGCCCGCACCGAATGCCACGACGGATACCGATTCGATATCGGTGGGCATCGCTTCTTCACCAAGGACCAGGAGGTGGACAAGCTCTGGCACGACACGCTGGGCGATGACTTCATGCTGGTCCAGCGCCTCTCGCGAATCGCCTACTGCGGACGGTTCTTCGACTATCCGCTCGACGTCACGAGCACGCTCACCACCCTCGGGGCCCTGGAGAGCGTACGAATCCTCTTGAGCTACGTGAAAGCCCAGATGCACCCCTACCCAGAGGAGGATACCTTCGAAGAGTGGATCACAAACCGGTTCGGCCGCCGGTTGTACGAGGTCTTCTTCAAGACCTACACGGAGAAAGTGTGGGGCATCCCGTGCAGCGAGATCCGCTCAGACTGGGCCGCTCAGCGAATCAAGGGGCTGTCCTTGAGGACAGCCGTCCTGAACGCGCTGCTGGGAAACAACGAGACCAAGTCACTGATCGACGAATTCCACTACCCAGTGCTGGGACCCGGCATGATGTGGGACGGGTTCACGCAGTACATTGAGGACGGTGGCGGTCAGGTCCTCCTCAACACGGAGGCGATTTCCCTGCTCCGATCGGATTCTCACATTGAAGGACTCGTTGCCCAGGACGCCGAACGGAGGATTGAGCTGGGCGGTGAGCACGTTATCTCCAGCATGCCGCTGCCGGAGCTCATTGCCCGCCTGGACCCGCCCCCACCCGCAGAGGTACTGGAGGCAGCGGCGCTGCTCCGGTACCGGAGCTTCTTGATCGTGGGCCTCATCGTGGACCGACCAGACCTATTCCCAGACAACTGGATCTACCTGCACAGCCCGGAGGTGAAGGCCGGGCGCATCCAGAACATCAAGAACTGGAGCCCCGCCATGGTGCCCAACCCCGACACAACCAGTCTGGGGGTAGAGTATTTCTGCGACGAGGGGGATGCCACCTGGTCTATGGCAGACGCAGACCTGATTGCGATGGCCGGCGAAGAACTGGCTGTTCTGGGCTTGGCGGAACCCAGAGACGTGTTGGGGGGAGTTGTGTTTCGCCAGCCAAAGGCCTATCCTGTCTACGACAGCACGTACCAGATGCACCGCGGCGTGATCAGGGAGTTCCTGCGGACCATCGATAACCTCCAGACAATTGGTCGGAACGGCACGCACCGATACAACAACATGGATCACTCGATGCGGACCGGGTTGCTAGCAGCCCGGAACGTGCTGGGCGCCAGCAACGACATCTGGGAGGTAAACGAGGAAGAGACGTACCTGGAGGAAGACCGGAAGGCGCGGCCCGAGGTGGTCGTTCCCGACGAGGTCCTGATGCAGGCGCTTGCCAGACTGGACGCGCCAGCCTTTGGATTGGCCGTGGGAATAGTGGCGGGATTGGGGCTGCTCATCGCGACGCTCTGGGTGATCCTGATAGGCGGTGGGACTGTAGGCCCGTATCTCGGCCTTCTCAGCCAGTATTTTCCGGGCTACAGGGTGAGTCCCCGGGGGGCGATAGTCGGGTTTGGCTACGCCGCTGGTTGTGGCTTCGTGTTTGGGTGGTCGTTTGCCACCCTCCGGAATCTACTACTCTTGCTCTACATCTATACCGTTGGTCGGCGGGCTGAGTGGCGATCACTGAGGGATTTCCTCGACCAGTCGTAGGGAGTTGGTGCAGCATCAGGAGGAGCGGACATGGAGATCGAGAGCGAGGTTCAGAACACGGATACCAAGGAACTCTACGCCAAGGTACTGCGGCTCAACGCCTCGGCGTTGGGGCTGGTATTGGGTCTGCTGTGCGGGATCAGCCTCTTCATCGCCACGAACTGGCTGGTGATCAAGGGGGGCGACCCGGTGGGGCCGCACCTGGCGCTTCTCAGTCAGTACTTCATCGGGTACCGGGTGTCCTTCGTGGGCAGCCTGATCGGCTTTCTGTATGCCTTCGTCATAGGCGGCCTCGGCGGCGTCTTGATCGGATGGATCTACAACCGAGCACTCCACCTG
>JASFVG010000452.1:0-4003 GCA_050049955.1 Anaerolineae bacterium
CGGCGACACGCTGTGGGTAGAAGATCCTCTCCAACTGTCGACTTCCTTTGTTCTCAGTCGGCTCGGCCCAAGTGACCTAGACCACCGCTCTCAGCACGGGAGCACGGCGTGCTCGGGGTGCCCTCGTGTGGCATACCGCTGGCCTGAGCCCTATCGAGTGGCCTACGCCCGCGGCACTAGGCTGAATCCTCCCCCACGGTGCATGGCCAAGAGTAGCTAACGAGACCCGGCGGTGGTCCACAGCTCAACCGGAGGCGTCGCGGCCTTTGCAGCTACTGGCCTAGGGAATTCTAGCCCGGGGTCGGAAAAACGCCACCGCTTCGACCCGATTCCGCTTCAGGGCTGGTCGTTTCCATGGTACAATCCACCAGCGCTACTATTCCCCATGGGCGCTGTCCACCAGGCATAGCGCGCCTAGACAGTGGGCCAGAGCAACAGCCAACCCTGGGGGGCTGGATCATGGCACGTGGACATCACACATCACCCGGAGTTCATCCATAGCACCGCATACGTCGCGGCGAACGCCACTGTCATCGGTGACGTTCGGATCGCAGCCGAAGCCAGCGTCTGGTTTGGGTGCGTGTTGCGCGGTGACAACGAACCGATAGAGATTGGGCCACGCACCAATGTTCAGGATCTGACGGTGATCCACACCGATGAAGGGCTACCGTGCAGCCTCGGTGCCGACGTGACAGTTGGGCATCGCGTCGTGCTGCACGGCGCGACAATCGAGGACGGGGCCATGATTGGGATTGGGGCCGTCGTTCTTAACGGTGCCACCGTCGGCCGCGGCGCGTTGATCGGAGCCGGCGCGCTCGTGACTGAGGGCCAGGTGATCCCTCCACACCACCTGGCGCTAGGTGTACCGGCCCGGGTCGTGCGCCAGCTTACTGACGAAGAGGTCGCGCGTATCCGCGCCGCGGCCACTGACTACGTCGGTCTTGCAGAAGCGTTTCGGACAAATGCACAGGGGGCGTGACTATGTCGGATAGAGAGTCTTTGTGCCGGAGCGAAATGCTCGCCGGGCTCACCTCGGAACAGATTGAGCAGGTTGCAGCCTTGGGCCGGGAGGCTGAGTATGGGGCTGGAGACGTGATCGTCCGCGAAGGAGAGGCCAGCGACGAGGTGTACGTCGTGTGCCAGGGGATGGTCGAGGTCCTCCTTACGAAGGGCCCTGAGCCATTCACATTTGAATCACCCAGGATGAAGTCGGTTGCCGAGCTGGGACCGGGGCAGTCGTTCGGTGAGATGGCACTGGTGGATCGAGGCGCGCGGTCGGCAACGGTGCGCTGCCTGGAGGATGGAACCAGGCTCTTTGCTATCCCGGGCCATGCGCTGCTCGCCCTATGCGACCGTGATCCGCAGGTCGGCTTTGTCCTGATGCGCAATGTAGCCTCTGACCTCTCCTTCAAGCTGCGCCACCGCAACCTGCTGGTCAAGATCGCCGGGGACTGGGAGTGAGCCGTGGACATCACGGTGGGTTGCCCGGTACGCGGTTGTGGGCAGACGTGCGACGCAATAGACTACGACAGACCGCCCGGGATCGGTGATTGCGTTCGGCTGGCAGTGATCCACTACAGTGCAGGGAAGCGATCCGCTCGTTCCCACTCGGTTCTGCAGGCGGCCTGCGAGCTGATGGAGGCAAGAGCACAGGCTGCCCGCCCCAATTTCCCTCCCCTGGTCAGGTCTGTAGCACGCATCCTCTAGCCGCCCAGCCCCATCGCCGGAGACGCCGCTTCTTGACAGGCGCTGTCCCATATGGTATTATATTCACTGTGCCGCATATATAGGACGGTGCATATTATCTAGATGGAAGACCGATACCGACAAGCATCCGAGTTGTTCCACCTGCTCTCGCATCCAGGGCGCCTGCGAATCCTTGACGAGTTGCGTCGCGATTCGGCGTGCGTCTGCCACCTGCAGGCGGTACTAGATCGTCCTCAAGCCTATGTCTCGCAGCAGTTAGGCGTCTTGCGCGCGGCCGGCGTTGTAGCCGACCAGAGAGACGGTCTGTTCGTCTTCTACCGGCTGGCGGATCAGAAGACCCGCCGCCTTCTGGAGGAAAGCCTAGGACCCGCGGGTGATCGTACGGCGGTGACCGGCTGCCCGTGTCCGCGGTGTCAGTCAGAATCGGGCCATTGAGGATGTGTTGGACGTCGCATCCCTCACCCATCCTCTAGTCTAAAGCGCTCTTCTCAGTGGAAAGCGCACAACAGAAAGGACTCCACGTGGGTCTCATCGCGCTAATGACAACGCTCCTGCAAGCCGGCTTTGGCAGCCTCGCAGCCTACTTAGCTGCGCACGTATTGCTCTGCCTGCTCCCCGCCTTCTTCATCGCCGGTGCGCTGGCGGCACTCATCCCGAAGGAGGCGATTACGAGGTATCTTGGCCGCGACGCGCCGAAATGGATCTCATATCCTATGTCGGCGGTGGGCGGGTTCGCTCTTGCCGTCTGCTCGTGCACGATCATGCCCCTTTTCGCCAGTATCTACAAGAAGGGGGCTGGGCTCGGTCCTGCAATCACCTTCCTATTCGTAGGGCCGGCCGTCAACATCCTCGCCATAACCTTCACTGGCACATTGATCGGTATGGACATCGCCATTGCCCGGATCATTCTCTCCGTCGTCTTCGGCATCGCCATCGGGATGCTGATGGCGTGGTTCTTCCGCGAGGATGATGCCAAGGCTGCCAGCCGGCAACGCGACGATGCGAAGACCGGTGGAAGGGCGTTCTCGCGGGGCGCCAGCGTCCCAACGCGCACCTGGGTCTTCTTTCTGCTCCTTCTGGGCGTGCTAATCGCCGGGACGCTGCAGGTCGACGTTCTGAGGAGCAGCTACGCGACCATCACGTTGCCGGGTTCTTGGGCAAGCGCTCTGCAGAGCTGGCTTGACGGCGTCGTGCCGCCCAATCCGTCTATGGGGATCGAGGGCGTGAGCGTCCACGGGGTATTCCTGATTGGGATGCTGATCCTGATCGGAATCACGGCGTGGCGGGGGCTTAACGACGTGGACCAGGGGTTCAACCGATGGACCTACGGCTCGTTGGGGCTCGTCACATCGACCCTGTTGGCTGCCTCGTTCAATGTCACCGCACTGGACAGGGGCCTGGGCATCGGCATCTCCGGCCGACTAGTCGCCGAGATCCTGCTGGTTGCCGCCGTGTGGTGGATAGCGTTCGATAGCTTCGAGGCCTACCAGATCCAGGAGTGGCTGTGGGAGATGTGGCGTTTCGTCAAACAGATCATTCCGCTGCTGCTGATTGGCGTCTTCCTGGCTGGTATGGCGCGGGAGGTCATCCCCAGGACGTGGATCGAAACACTCGCGGGGAGGAACACGGTTTGGGCCAATCTGGCGGGCGTACTGTTTGGGGTGTTCATGTACTTCCCCACTTTGGTTGAGGTACCTATAGCTCAGACCTTCCTGTCGCTCGGTATGCACCGTGGCGTGCTGCTAGCCTACCTGCTCGCAGATCCGGAGCTGAGCTTGCAGTCGATCCTCATCACAAACTCGGTGATCGGGCGCAAGAAGACGGCGGTCTACGTGGTGCTGGTGACGATCTTCAGCACGCTTGCGGGCCTCCTCTTCGGCAGCTGGCTGGAGGGAATGAGCCCTTGGACGATCGCGGGCGTTCTGGTAGGGTCCGTTGGGCTGCTGGTCGCGGCTGCAATCTGGTTGGGCAAGTCGGATCGTCGGGCCGAGATCCTGGCGCCGCAGAGCGAATAGGCAAGCCATGTGGGGGGGGCCGTCAAAGACGGCCTTTGCCGCCAGTCGGCCCGCGACACGTCAGTCCAACCCAGGTAGAGCCAGAGGCGAAAGCTGTCCAGCGGCGCGCCAACGGAACTAGAGGGGTTGGGTAACGCATTTATCATCAGCCAAGGGAGGGTGCTGTGGAGATCAAGATTCTGGGTATGGGGTGCCCCAAGTGCAGGCGAGTGGAAACACTGGCCCGGGAGGCGGCAACCGACGCCGGTGTCGAGGCGACTTTCACGAAGATCAAGGAGATG
>JASFVG010000453.1:0-3998 GCA_050049955.1 Anaerolineae bacterium
TGCCCAGATGACGGGCTTCGATTGGGCTCTGGACCGCGGGTACAATGGTGTACTCACCCTCGATGGAGACGGTCAACACGACCCCGACGATATTCCCAGTTTCCTCAGCGCCTACCAGACCGGCCGCTGGGACCTGATCATCGGGCAGCGCAGATTCGACCAGATGCCGTTTCCGCGCTCCTGGAGCAACCCCTTCGGGTCGTGGCTCCTTTCAAGAGCTCTGGCAGAGCCGATCCGCGACAATCAGAGCGGATTCCGGCTGCACGACCAGCGCCTCCTCCGCATCCTGGAATTGACCAGCACCGGCTTTGAACTGGAGGTCGAGCTCATCGTCCAGGCCGTTTGCCACCGGATACCGATCGGCTGGGTGGAGATTCGCACCATCTACGGCATCGACAAGAGCAGCTACTTCCACCCCGTGAAGGACTCCGCCCGCTTCCTGCGGATGGTCTGGTACGCTTGGCGCCGCCGGTGCGCAGCGACCAGCCGACGACGATTGGGTGATCCCACCTAATCCGGTTCCCCTTGTTCGGCCCAATACTGGACCAACCGCTCTATGCGGATTCGCTGCGCCCGCACCCAGCGGCGCGGCCCCAGAATCCGGCGCCCCAGCTCTGGTGGCGCATCCGGCAGTCGCCGGAGCGTGCCTGCCTCCACCAGGCCATCAAAGAAGTCGAGGAACCGTCGCTCAAGCTCGTCGTCGCTCATCGATTCCGCGCGGGCAACAGTCTCCCTGGCGAGCAACTCCACGAAATCTGAGGTCCGCCGGATCAGCGTCTCGACCGGCTCCAGAACCATGCCCCAGGCGTAGATAGGATCGAGTGGTAGGGAGCTGAACTCCATGAGGGAGGGGCGATCCTTCGGTACTCCCGTCCCGGAACCGGACACGAGACGCGCTGCGTCCGGCGCGGTTTCGGCGGGGTCCCGTCTGCTCGCTCCACGACTCTTGGTCATCCTACCCCCCTACGGTAGAAGCGCGAACCTGCATCACCACCCGCTGACGGCGAACACGGACGCTAGCAGCGCCCTACGCTCGTCGGTCGTCATCGGGCGCGGGCGGGCGTAGTCCTCCAGCATCGCCGTCAGCAGCTCGGTGCCGATGTGTCGCCCATCGTAGAAGACGTGCCGATCGAGGAACTCCTGACGGTACTCCAAGCGCTGCATCTGATCGAAGAACAGGTTTCCAAGCCCGTAGTGAATGAACGCGCCGGCATGGAAATCGAACCCCTGCGGCCAGTGGGCCTGACTGCCGCTGACCACGACGGCGCCCGCCTCCGCAATCGTGCGGAAATCGGCCTGCTGCCTAGACGTCGGAGCGTACTGATTGAACTCCCAGTGCTGGAACGTCACGATGGGTATGACACCACGGTCTCGAAGATCCCGCACCTGGGCGGCCAGCGCATCGTAGTCACAGGAGGCCGCCCCTGGGCTCTCAGCAGTGGCCCACGCGTAGGCCGGTCCCACCGGGTTGCAGCCCAGGAAGCCAAACGTGTGGACGCCGTGGGAGATAGTCAGCGGCCGGCGAGCGTCCTCGAGGGTCCACCCGCCCCCAAAATAGGGCAGGCCGCGGTCCTCGTAGAATCGCAGCGAGCTCTCCATCGCACTCACACCCCAGTCGAGCAGGTGGTTGCCAGTTAGCTCCAACACGTCGATGTCGACATGCTCCAACAGCTCGAAGTAGCTGGGGTCGGAGCAGAAGACCATCGTGGACGCCCCCGACGGCGCCGGACAGCTTTCGGCGAAGGAGACCTCGTTGCTGGCGTGCGTGATGTCTGGCTCCAACAGCCACGCGAGGATATCGCCTGCCGGGTAGGTGACCCCCTCGCGCTCCATCGTCCTTGCTGTCCCCCGCGTAAGCGCTGTCACCCCCGTCATCATCAGCGTCGTCATCTTCTCAGCGTCGCGGTTCGTGAGGCCAGAAGGTAGCAGCTCCAGAGCATCGGGACGGTCCTTGGTCTCGATAGAAGACGACAGCGCCAGTGGATAGCTGTCCGCATCCAGAACGCGATCCAGGGGAGAGGTGCCATCGATCCGCAGCACCTTCCAGCGCGGCTCCAACTCTCCAAAGGGCACAATGGCCCATCCATCTAGCCGAATCGCCTCCGTCAACAGCGCGGATGGTTCGACGAGTTGAACAGCGTCCGAGGGGGTGCCCAGCTGCATTGCAGCCTGCGTTTCAGGCGCGACGAGGAGTGGGTGCACGGCGAACGGTCCCGCTGCATCCCCCGCCCAGCTCGATGCTAGGTCGGCCAGGGACACTCCATCCTCCGGCGTGAAGAATGGCGCCACCAGGGCATAGATCCATGTGGCGAAGCGCTCATCATCCGCGGCTGTCTCTGTCCGCAGGCTGACGTCAGCGCCGCTATCGTCCTCCACCCAGGTGAGGTGCTCAGCGTCCCCTTCAACCACTTCCCGGAGTGCCCTGCAGACCTCAGCGGGCACACCAACCTCACAGTTCACCGATACGGGCCAAGCAGGGGTGGGCGTCGGCGTGGGCGTCGGAGTGGGCGTCAGCGTCGGCGTGGCTGTTGGCGGCCTCGGCGTGCGGGTGGCCGTTGGCGTGACAGCCGGCGTGACCAGGTTGTCACAGGCCGCGAATAGCGCAACCCCTAGGCCTAGTCCAGCGAGGATCGCCAGCCAGAGCGCGCGCCGCAGTGGACTTGCTGAGGCCATGGACGGTCTAGGGTGGCGCCATCAACTACCCAAGAGGAGAGGTGAAATGTGCCCAGACCCACGTGCTCGGGGATCCCGCGCCAATAGACAACGTCTTCTTGCCCTCGGGCATCGGGGGATAGGACCAGTCGAAGAACCACTCCGCATCCCGCGGTGCCAGGTTCACACAGCCGTGGCTGCGCAGGAAACCGAACGCATTATGCCAGAAGGCCGCGTGAATCGAGTACCCCTCGTGGAAGTAGAGCGTCCAAGGTACGTCCTCGATGTAGTACCAGGCGGGGCTACCGTCCTCAACGTCCGGGTTGCTCATCTTCCCTTCTCGGACCTTGTAGTGGACTTTGTACAGCCCGGTCGGCGTCGCCGTAGCCGTCCGCCCGCTTGAGATCATGGTTGCATACACCATGCGGGGTCCCTCGTACGCAGCGATGGTCTGCTCAAAGAGATCGATCTCGATCCACTTGTCGCCTGGTCCCACGCCCGGAGGTGGCGGATCGACGTCCACACGGGAGACGCTGCTCTGCTCAATCCACTGGTCGTGCCCAACCAGATACCACAGTTGATCGCTGCCACGCCGCTCCTCCCCATAGATCGTCACCAGCTGGTAGCGCTGGATTGGAGGAACGGCACCGTTCTCCGGGCCCTGCGGCACAACCGACGGCTGAACCCAGCGGTTCGCCCAGGCGAAAGGGTGCACGGGCTGATCGTGGAGATAGACGCCCTGAAACCCGGATCCGCTAGCGAACCCCAGCGCGTCCGCCGGAACGTACTCATCATCGTTGATCAGATACCAAAGCTGCCCCTCGTACTCAACCGAACCCTGCACGCTCACCCACCAGTCGCCGGACAGCATCGTCCGCACCGGCGGTAGTCCCGCGGCAGCTTCCATCGGGTGCCGGTAGACGCTCAAGGGCAGCCTATTCACGTGAGCGTAGCTGTGCGGCAGGAGATCGTCGTCCTCGTCCTGCGGCAGCTCGCGCGCTGGCAACACGGGGAGTGGATCGGGCAGGGCAATGGACGCCACGCGATATGCCGTGGTCGCCGGACCGTGCGCGGGACACAGGCTGCGATCCTGCCACACTACCGTGGGGACGCACACGTAGCGCGCCGGGCTGGAGCGCTTAGGTGCCCCAGGGTCTTCTAGCCCGGCGGCAGCAACAGGTCCGGCCCGCAGGGCCAGGAACACGATCACACCAAATGCGATGAAGAGGCAGCGACGCATACTCAATCTCCGGAATGGGACAAGCTGGTATTGTAGCACGATTCCATGAGGCCGTCCACAATCGGCACATCACGCTCCATGAAACACCCGTGCGACCTCGGCGTTC